>DMQP01000140.1 GCA_003455655.1 Treponema sp.
TTTCTTCCAACCTCTTGACCAAACTCCCGAATTTATGCTACATTGTTGTACCCCGTATAGAGTGCGGATGTCTCACATATCCGTGCCGTTCACGGTATGATGCAAAACCGTGGGCAACTTTTATGGAAGGTTATACAATGAAAACTATTTTCGCAAAGAAAGACGAACTCAAGAGCGACTGGTACATCATCGATGCATCAGGAAAGACTCTCGGACGCGTTGCTGCAAAAGCTGCTGCAGTGCTCCGCGGAAAGAACAAGGCTACTTTCACTCCTAACGAAGAGTGCGGTGACCATGTTGTTATCATCAACGCAGACAAAGTTGTAGTTTCTGGCAACAAAGGCGAAGACATGCTGTACCGCCACTACACTGGATTCATTGGTGGACTTAAAGAGCATTCATTTGACACTCTGATTGCAAAGCACCCCACAGAACCTCTGCGCAGAACGATTGCAGGAATGCTTCCCCACAACCGCCTGGGACGCAGTATCATTAACAACCTGAAGATTTACGCAGGCAGCGAGCATCCTCATGTTGCTCAGAATCCCCAGCCGCTTGAAGTGTAATAGGAGTCTATCGTGGTAAAGAATATCGCAATCGGAACAGGAAGAAGAAAGACAGCCGTTGCTCGTGTATATCTGCGTGACGGATCTGGAAAAATCGTTGTTAACGGAAAGGATATCAAAGAATACTTTGCAAGTGATGATCAGGTTCGTCTGGTTCGCCAGCCCCTTTTGGTTACTTCAAACGACAACAAGTTCGACATCCTTATCAATGTCTTTGGTGGTGGACTGAACGGCCAGGCAGCTGCTTGTCTGCATGGACTGTCTCGTGCATTGACTCAGGTAGATCCTGATTGCCGCCCTGCACTCAAGGCAAACGGTTACCTTACTCGCGATTCTCGTATGGTAGAACGCAAGAAGTACGGTCAGCGTGGTGCACGTCGCCGCTTCCAGTTCAGCAAGCGCTAGGCGCAGTTTGACTGTTTTACGAATAAAGCAGATCTCTTCCGGTGTATACGAACTTACGCCGGAAACGGGGTCTGCCTTTTTTTTGCGCGAAAACTATTTGTCTCTTTGCCAAAGTCAAGAACTTCTTGTTCGTATGACGTCAAGACTTGATGTTCAGCCCGAAGAGCCTTCTGAAGCCATTAGTGAAGATCTTTTGCATGCAGCACTTGTTTATTCTTGCGAAAAAGCAGCAATGTCATATCTTTCGCGAGCAGAGCAATGTCGTGCGGGGCTAACACGAAAACTCCTTGCGAAAGGTATAGGTAAAGAAATTGTTAGCCAAAGTTTAGACTATTTAGAGTCTGTTGGTTACCTCGATGATTTTCGCTTTGCTGGTGCTTGGCTTAGAAACAGGTCTATAGATCATGCAGAGGGACGCACTCGTTTAAGTGCTGAACTTGCATCTCGTGGAGTAGACAGAGAGGCGTCAAAAAAAGCCCTTGATGAGTTTTTCGAAGAAGTAAACATTGTCGAACTAGGAAAAAGAGCGCTTAAAAAGTTGGAACGCAAAAAAGTTCCTCCCGAAAAATACTATTCGTCTTTGGTTCGTGCAGGATTTTCAAATTCTGTTATAAAAGAAATTTTACATCATTAGAGTTTTGTGATATAATGGAGATATGAGTAAACAAAGTAAGAAGCCTATTATGTATTCGGCACTTGAAGTTGCAAATTTTTGTGGTGTCGTAAATCAGACTGCAATCAATTGGATAAAAAACAATCACTTAAAGGCAAGTTCAACTCCTGGGGGACAATTTCGCATTTACCCTGACGATTTAATTGCTTTTATGCGCGAAAGAAATATGCGTGTTCCAGAACAAGTCCTTTCAGATGCTGCTGCTTCAAAGCCAAGTGAAAGTCAAAGCAATGCACTTTCTGTTCTTGTGGTTGATGATGATGTTGCTTTAAATGATGTACTGTCGCAGTATTTACGTACCCAACTGGCTGCATTTCCTAATGTTCGTGCCCATGAAGTTAGTGTTGTACAAGCATATGACGGTTTTGATGCAGGAAGTAGAATGGCAACTTTACATCCGTCTGTAGTTGTTCTCGATTTAGATTTACCTGGTGTTGATGGATTTGATTTGTGCCGTCGCATTAAAGAAACAGAAGAGTATGCTCGTCCGTCTGTTGTTGTTATAACCGCACTTGAAGATTCTTTTTCTGAATCAAAATGTCGTGCCTTAGGTGTTGAACAGTATTTTAAAAAGCCTCTTGCTTTTGCTTCTGTGTGGGATGCTGTTTGCACTTTATTACAGTTTAAATCTTAAAAAAAATAGCTGCCCACTAACATTTGTTAATGGACAGCCACATAATAGAGCTTTTGACTTACATACCTAAGTATAAGTATGCAGGGCCATTCGCTGTTTTTTCTAGTGTTTCTTCTACAATCTGTGGTAGGGCAGTGTTTGCAGAACTTTGCAGAGAAGTTACTTTAGATGCTGCTTCCATGAACAAATCGTAGAAAGAAGCACTTTCTTCATACTTAAAGTCCACTTCTTCAAAATCTTCATAGTCTTCATCTGGAAATTCTGCTTCTTCCATAAGCGGAATAACTTCTTTGTCTTGCAGAACAATGCTGTCAATGAGGCCGTTTTGCTTAGCCTGCAAGGCAGTGTAAATGCGTCCGTCTGCAAGTTTTTTTACGTCATTAACGCTCATGTTTCGAGAGTCTGCAACAATTCCAACAAACTGGTCATAACATTCATCTGCAATAGACTGCATAATGTCAAGCTGTTCCTGAGTAATTGGTTCATTGTAGTTGCCCATGTTTTTGTTTTTACCAGCATGAACCGTTTCGTATTTGATGCCGTACTTCTTTAGCAGTTCTGTTACGTCAATAAATCCGCCTGCAATAACACCAATACTTCCAGTAAGCGTGTTGCGGTTTGCAATGATGTAGTCAGCAGCACAGGCAATGTAGTAACCGCCACTTGCTGCCATAGACTGCATGTATGCGTAAATAGGACGACCTGTTTCTTCGCGGTAGTCTCTGAGCGCAAGGTATGCACCGTCTGCTTCGTAAACTGTTCCACCAGGGGAATCAATTACTAAGAGAATGCCCACGTTGTTTTCGTCTTCTTTAAGCATGTCTATACTTTCAAGCAACCATTCTTGATTGTAAGTCATTCCTTCTGGTTCTATGGTTCCTGTTATGTACAGTTTTGCAATGTACTTTGATTTTTTAGGAATCTTAGGACCAATGTCTTTTTTACTCTGAGTGCTAAAGGGAGTAAAAACAAAATTAGAATTTGATGACTGACTTGAAGACGGCTGCCACACACGGTAATCACTGTCAAAGGATTTGTTTGCTATGATTGCCGATACGATTGCGTATACAATTGCAAGTCCAATAACTACAAAAAATACGATGAGTCCAGTTTTCTTGTTCTTGTCGTTGTTGTCAGACATTATTGCCTCTTATTCAACGCTACCGTTTTCTGCGTTAGCTTCTGTTGTTGCAGCACCAGGAAGTTCAGGATCTGTAGGACCAAAGTCATCTGCTGTAACGGTACCTGTTTTCAGAGCCTGTGCTTTGAGTGCGTGGTATGCATTGGTGAAAGACATTTCCATATAGGGAACAAGCCAGAAGTTTAAGATACCAAAAGTAAGACCACTTAAAAGTGCCCAACCAAAGAAGCTTAAGCTCATTACAAAAAGGTCTCCCTTGTAGCCTTTTGTAATAGCCATACTCAGCTTCATAGACTTGCGTACACCAACATTGGGGTGTTCTGCCAAAATGTAGAACATCTGAGAATATGCATAAGCCTTTACAATTCCAGGAATGTAGAAAAGCAGTGCCCAGAGGAATACCCAGAGGAACATCCACAGCATTCCCAAAAATCCCTGAAGCCAAAGAGAAAATCCTTTGATGTAAGTTCCAAATGTTTGTTTTTCTGTTGTGCGTGACATAACAATGTAGAAGCGTGCATCTGCAATTTCAATTACACCAATAATAAAGAATGAAACAAGACTTAAAATTACAGAAACTCCCATAAGAGAACCTAAGCCTTCCATCATGGTGTAGTATTCTCCACCAGCTTCATACATGCGTGCTTGCTGAATGAATGTAGGAATGTTGAGTACCAGTATAACTGCCATGGTAAACAGCAAAATCAAAATGGGGGTTGCATAGCGGCCCTGAAGCTGCTTTTTTGCAATCTGTTTGTAAGCTTTTCTATCAAACATTTCTATCTCCTTGAACCGGTAAGTTACAGTTCAATTCAAGGATACATGTTTTATTGATATGTGGCAAGTAGTTCTGAATAGTAGCGAGGTTCTATATCTGAGTGTGGAATTGCAAGTTTATCAAGAATAAGCACCAATGTTTGCTGACATTCTTTTTCTTTGTCGCTTTCACTTGCATCGCATAGTATTTCTATTTCAAGAAAGTCGCCCAGTGGTGGAACCGTACACAGTTCAAGCGTTGCACTTTTACCAGGAAGATTAAAATCTTCAAGGCTTAGTGTCCATGCCATAATGTCTTTGTGTTTGGTAAGACGAAGCCTACACTGCGAATCTTTAAGAAATGCTTCCAAGGGAAGAGCGTTTTCTATTTGAGTTTCAAGTTCTTCATTTACTTCCGAACTTACACCGTCTGAACTTTTTCTAACTTCTTTTCGCTTGTAAGTAATAAGTGTTCTTTGGGTGTTTTTTGAATTATTTTTTTCTTGTCTGATTCTTATAGAGGGCATCTTGTGTTCTGAAGAAGGAAGTGCCCAGTAACTGTCGTCGCGTGTTACTTCTCCGCAAAAGTGAGCAAACTTGTTTAGCTTTGCAATGAGGCTTGTGCGGTCAGTAACATGCGCTTTAAGTTCAATTTCTTTCACGGCTTTTATTCCGCATAGGAAATAGTGTACTGCAAAGTTCCATCTTCGCGGTAAATGTTTTCATACCAGGTTTCATAAGAAAAACCTTCTGAAACTTTTATGTATGAATTGGTGTGATGTTCATCATATTCGTAGATAGTTGGCTCTGAGTCTCGTGACATTTGGTAGGTACGAATTTTATCGCCCGACTGATTGTAGTCATAAAACTCTTCATACAAATTATTTGAACCGTAGTCTATCGTTTTTTGGCGTAAGTCTCCGTGTTGGTCGTAACGAAGCCATTGGTCATAACGAAGTGTGTTACTGCCAGGAGTAAAAGATTTTGCGTGAATCAAATTGCCGTCATCATCATACTCATTCCAAATTTCTTCTTCATTGTTAAGAGAGTGAACTAAGTTTCCCTTTGAGTCATACTCGTAAGTGGTAACTTTAGGTGCACGCTCTGAATCGTCAAGATTGGTGTAAGTAATGCGACGAGTCATTTGGTTTTGAGCGTTGTAGACAGCAATCCATTCTTCACCAAAAGAATCTTTGTAGTGAGTTTGATTTCCTTTAGCATCATATTCGAACGTAATGGTAAGACCCTGCAGTTTACATTCAAGAGGCTGACCTTTTTCGTTATAAAGCGTAATAGCTGTTACCGAGACCGTGTGCTTTTCTGTTCCACTTGGACGAGTAACTTCTATTTCAAGTTGGTCTCCCAACTGAGGTAAAGAGCTTTCTGCTTTCTGTGCAAAAGCAAATGCTGCACAAAAGGCAAAGGCTGCTGCAATAATTGTTTTTTTCATTTTCTTGCCTTCCTTAGTTAGCTTTTTTTACAGACGCTCAGGGTCTGCATTTTTTGCTTCGACTTTACCCATAAGGGCAACAACGGTGTTTTCTTCCTTGAGTTTTTCTGCGGGAATGACATTACCGTCAATTTTTTCTCCGTTAAGTGTAAGACTTACAATTCCCTTGCAAACATGGTTGGGGTTCTGAACATCAATGTGCAGAATCTTTGAGCGGAAGCGGCGCTGAACTTTAAAGCCGTCCCAACTGTCAGGAATACAGGGGTCAATCATCATGCCTTCGTACTGAGGACGAATACCCAAAATGTACTGAGTAAGACTGTAGTATGCCCAAGTTGCAGCCCCGCTAAGCCAACTGTTGCGACAGTTACCAGCACGAGGACTAAAGACACTGTATGTAGTCTGACCTTGTACATAGGGTTCGCACTGACGAATTTCTGCTTTGTCGTTGTAAGCTGCAGGAAGGGCCGCCTTACAGTATTCGTAAGCACGGTTACCGTTACCCAAAAGTGTTTCTGCAATAATGCCCCAGCCTTGAGTGTGATTAAAGATACCAGCATTTTCTTTTATGCCACTGTTGAATACAACTGCACGCATAACTTCGATGCTTGTCTTTGAGAATGGAGGAGCACAGAGCATAAGACCGTAGGGAGTTGCAAGCTTTTCTTTAACCGTTTGCATACATTCGCGAGCTTGGTCGGGAGTTGCAGCGTTTGAAAGAACAGACCAAACTTGTGTGTTAAAGTAAACCTGACCTTCTTCGTAACTTTTTGTTCCGTATACGGTTCCGTCTTCACCAATAGCCCAAATCCACCACTTGCCGTCCCAGCATTTTTTCTGAATGGCTTCATCAAGTTTTTTACGTTCTGCTAAAGCCCATTGGGCTTCATCATTCTTACCTAAGCGGCGAGAAATATCTGCATAAGTGGTAAAGCCCAAACGCAACTGGAAGGCAACAAAGAGACTTTCTCCGTGATAGCCCAACTTAAGACAGTCGTTCCAGTCTGCTAAAAGACCACAGGGAATTCCATCTACACCCATGTGATTTAAGTTGAACAAAAGAGCTTGCTTTAAGTGACCGTAAACAGTTGCTTCTCCGTGATCAGCATAAGGAACTACTTTGTTATACAGTTCAAACTTACCGCTTTCTGCAATGTAAGCAGGAACCGCATTAAAGAACCACAGACAATCGTCTGAACGGTAATCTTCTTCTTTGGGAGCTTTTTCATGACCAGGATTGTGGTTTGTAGTAATAACAGGAATTGCTCCACCGTTTGCAACTTGACCAGAAAGCATGCGGTACATGCGTTCTTCTGCTTGTTCGGGAATAGCAGCACTTACACCCAAAATGTCTTGAACACTGTC
>DMQP01000027.1 GCA_003455655.1 Treponema sp.
TCATAGACAGCATCTGAAAAAAAGCCTTTTGCAGAAGTGACTCTTTCTTTAAGCGAAAGAATATGGGGTGAAGTATAAAGACCAACAGAATACTGAGCTTGATCAAGAATTGATGCTATCATTGTTGAAGTACTGCCCTTACCTTTTGATCCACCGACATGAAACGAAGGGTGCAGCTCTTGGGGATTTCCCAAACGCTTACACATAAACTGCATGGTATCTAACCAAAACATATTCTTTTGTGGCAGCTTTTCAAAATTCAAAAAAGAGTCAAGCCATTTTTCAAACACGACTTATTCCTCCATAAGATGCTCATAAGTCCAAGCACTAATTGCATAAGAATAGTTTACTGCTCTAACAGTTCGTGCACGGAATTCAGAATCTGCAAGTCCAGGAACACAAACCGCATTTACCAAATAAGAACCGTCATCTTGCTTAAAAAGAGAAAGCCTAAGTCCTGAACCGTCACCAAAATCTTTGCTAAAAGTTGTGTCGGCATTTCCCTGACACAAAGCATTTTGTATAAGTCCCCGCCTCAAAAGCGATGAACTTTCTGCATCTGACAAACCGGTAACCAGTCTGGGGTAAATGTAAGGATCTGCCCAAAAAGACTGGTTTAGCGTAAGATAGGTCATAATGTCAGAAGGAATGTCCCAAACAGTTCCCCGAGAAGAAGTACGAACTGCAATGCGTTGTGTAAGTGTATCTTCCCTTCCAAAGTACAGTTGAGACAAAACAGAATCTGCTTCTCCGTAAAAGGTAAGACAAAATGCATCACTTTCTTCAAGATCAAAATCTTTCCAAGAAGTAACTCGGTCTGAGCGTTTGTACATAGTTGTAACAGTCGAAGCAAGGGCAATAAGATTTTGAACACTTTGATTGTCGGCAGGCCAAATAAGCGAATCGTTTGTACTGTCAGAACCAACCCAAGTTCCCTCACAGTTAAGTAAGGTTATTTTATGACGGTGGAACAAATCTACTGAATTGTCTTGCATTGAAAGTGTAATTGAATGAACTTGAGATGTGTACTTAGGATTTAGAAGAGCAGAATCTTGAGTGTCGGGAGCTTGCTTTTGTCGAATAAAAGGAAGTAAAGCAACAAAGAGAATGAGTAAAAGCGCAAGATCAAATCCGAGGAAAATGAGCATGCCTTTTTTTGTTGATATGTATTTCATTACAACCCCCTATTAAAGTTTTTGCGTTTTGTAAAAAAGAAAACATACAGAGCAAGAAGCAGTAAACAGGGAATGCCTATTACCAAAGCAAGCGTCTGTGATCTGCACGAAAGCCGTGTTGTTGCATCCATTTTATATAAACTCGTATCGCGAATGTTGCGATTTTTTAGCGTAAGAATTTGTTCCTGACCGTTTAGTTTTAAAAGGGTATCTGTTAAAAAATCATAAGCTCTAAAATCAGCAGATGAAGAACTTGCTCCGTAGCTAAGCATTTGTGTTGTAAGTGCATACTGATCGCCCCACACATAGAGTTGACCACCAGAAGAATCCATTAGTGCATGAACTGCAAAATTGAATGTACGGTAAAGTGTAGCGTCTTCACTTGTTTGAGGAACTGCAAAGGGATTTGTCTCAAATTTTCCGTCAACTGCTTTAATCTGCCACGCATGGTCTGATGAAACTAAAACAGGAGTAAGAGTGCTGTGATAGGCAGAAAGTGCAGAAGTATCGTCTAAATCAATAGCACAAGGCCAAAATAAAGTCATACCAGTAGGAGCATTTGTTTGAGCCATAAGAGAAGGCCACAAAGGATAGTTTAAATATTCTGTTCGTTCAGTAGTAGGAAGACCTTCTGCTGTTTGCGATGAAGTAAGAGTGAGTGTAAAGTTTGAAATATCTGCAGTAAGTGAATTATAAAAGAAAATGCCAAAGTCAAAGAGCATAAGATCAAGTGCATCTTCTTCTGCGCTAACAGACCAGTCCCCTTCTGGACCAACCGCAATTTCATAGGGAGTTGTTGCAATAAGTGCTTTAGAACCAGAAGCAATAAAATCTTCCAGGGCACGGGCATCGGAAGGAGTACAAGATGACGAACCTAACATAAGTAAAGGAACCGATTTTAACTGAGTAAAGGGAACAAGGTCTGCATTTTCTTCGCATTGAGAAGGCAGATATGTTTGGACCGTTACAAATCCTTGCGACTGTAACCAGGGAATAACATAGGCATAATCACTTTGAATATCAAGAGAATTGCCTACGAGCACTTGAACACTGCGTACGGTTCCCCTTACTAAACTTTGAATGCGACTGGTTAAATCATATTCAAGTGTTGTTGTATCAAGCACAAAGGGAAGCACTTCTGTTGACCCCAAATATGAAATAACAACAGCAGAATAAACGGTAGCATAAGAAGTTGTTTCTCTGCCAGAAGTGTCTATTGTTTGACCGTAAATGCCATGTCGATTTAAAAGCTCAGCATTAGAATCTTTTGCAGGATCTACAAGTTCAAATGAAATGTATTTTGATTCATCTGCATAAGCACGCAAAAAATCTTCTACATCAACTATTTGCGGATACAGGTCTTTAAGTGTTTTGCTTCGGTAATAAGAAATGGTTAAAGGATCTTGCACTTCTTGTACAAGGGTTTTGCTGTAAGCACTTACGGTAAACTGACGGTTTGTAGTAGTGTCAATACGAAAACGAATAAGAGCTGAATCTGCAAACAAAAGAACAAAAGCTGTCACTGAAAGAAGAACAAGGCGCTTGAGTGTAAGACTTTTGTTTCCTCGTTTACATTCAAGACACAAAGCTCCAGAAGCTATAAAAGCAAGAGTCGCAATAATAAAAAATAAAATATCTTGAGTATCTATAATGCCCTTTGAAGCTGCATCAAAATGCCAAGCAAAAGAAAGCGAATGAAAAAGCGTTTGAATCCACTCAGGAAGGTTTACATACAGGGGAACTAAATGAGAAAAAGACGAAAGCGCAAGGAGTGCGGCTCCCGCTAAGAAGGCAGCTCCCGTTTGAGATATAAGTGTTCCTAAAAAAAGACAAGCAGAAACCGCACATGCTGAATACAAAAGTAAAAGTGCATAACCACATAGCAAAGGTGGCAGTTCTACATCTCCAAACAGTGAAACTGCAAGGGGAACAGTAAGTGTAAGTACTATCATTCCCGCACAAAGCGTTAATACCGCAAGAACTTGTGCCGCAATAACTGAAACTGAAGAAAGCGGATAGGAAAGTTCACGGCCTCGGTAAGGAACAGATGCACACAAGGCGGGAATAACCACAATGCTTACCGTTGGGAAAGCGGTAAAAAATTGGCGTAAGTCGCTTGTTCCTGTAGTAAAAAACTGCTGAACTAAAAAAAACTGTACTGCAGCAAAAGAAACATATACAGCAGCGGCTACATAAGGAAAAACAGAAGAAAGCAAAACAGAAAGAACATGACCATACAGACGCTTCATTATTTTTCTCCTGTAAGAAGCAGAAAGGCCTGCTCTAAATTCTGAGTGTTCGTTTTACTAACAATTTCTTTTGCAGAACCGCTAGAAACAATAGAACCTTTATTCATAATGTATATGTAGTCGCACAAAGATAAAGCTTCGTCTATGTGATGTGTCGAAAAAACAACAGCTTTAGTTTGTGACAGTTTTTTTATAACAGAACGAATGCTTACTATTTGCGCTGGATCCAAACCGCCAGAAAATTCATCGAGTACAAGGACTTGAGGGTCTATACAAAGAGCACGAGCAAGACTGGTTCGTTGAGCAAATCCCTTTGAAAGCACAGAAACTTTTTTTTCAAGTACAGACTCTAGCTCTAAGTCTTTGACAACTTGAACAATTTGTTCTTTTGCTTTTTCTTGTGGAAGTCCATACAACTTACATTCAAAAAAAAGAGTTTCTTTTACCGTAAGATTGGGGTCTAGTGTTGGTGTTTCACTCACAAAGCCTGTCTTACTACGAATGTCACAAGGGTCTGTAGAACCGCAGACTGTAACTGTTCCGCTAGAAGGAAGCAACTTTCCACACAGAATATTTAAGACTGTAGACTTCCCTGCTCCATTAGGACCTAACAAACCAATGATGTGTCCAGCTTGAAATTCTATATTTACCTTTTCACAAGCGATAAGAGCATTTTTTCCATACACTTTTGTAAGATTAACAAGTGAAACTGAAGGTTTTTGCATAGACTAATCTCGGTATGGAATTTCAAAGCGCATACGGTCACGAGTAAGTTCCATAGCAGGATACACTTCTTGTGCCTGAGAAAGCAGTTCTGGCAATTCTTTGTCTGTATAGCGAGGACTGTAGTGAATAAGGGCTGCTCTAAGTACATGAGCATCGCGGGCAATGGTTGCAGACTGACGACTTGTCATGTGCTTTTTTTCACGCGCTTGATCTTCACAGTCATCTTTAAACATACCTTCGCAAATAAGTAAATCACTTCCCTGCACTTCTTTTGCAATTGAAGGAAGATAGAGTGTGTCGGTTACATAACTAAATTTTCTTCCGCTCCGAGGTTTTCCTACAACTTCTTGAGGAGTCACTTCAACTCCATCTGCATTAAGAACAGACTGACCGTGTTGCAGTTTGCCCCACAGTGGTCCACGAGGAACTTTTAACTCTTCTGCTCTTTGCGGATTAAATTCACCTGGACGATCAACTTCTTCAAGTGTGTAGCCAACACAAGTTTTTGTATGATCAAGGGGGAAAGCACGCACATAAAATCCATCGCCTTCGTAGACAAGGCAGGGAGCTTGTATTTCTTTAACAACAATAGGATAGTTAATGTACATGTCTAACACTTTACGGCTTGTGTTAATGTATTCAGCAATGCGGGGAGGACCAAAAATGTAAAGCGGTTCGTTTCTGTCTACTTGAGCAGAAAGCATAAGAATTCCCGGAAGTCCGGTAACATGGTCAGCATGTGTATGAGAAACAAAAATGCAAGAAATTTTTTTCCACTTGAGGTTTAGTCTACGGAGCGAAACTTGAGTTCCTTCTCCGCCATCAAATAAAAACAAATCTCCATCACGGCGCAAGAGCATCGATGTAAGGTGACGATACGGTAAGGGCATCATACCACCGCATCCCAGACAAAAGGCTTCCATGTTCATGCCCTTAGTGTACACGAAATGCTATTTTTCTTCAACAGAACGCAATTTTTATTTTCCAGACAGTTCATG
>DMQP01000130.1 GCA_003455655.1 Treponema sp.
TCTGATGCAGATAAAAATCAACTTGAGGCAACAGCGGTTACTCCTGGTGCAAACATAGATGTGAGCGTTTATACCGAATATCCAGAGTTTAAAGCCTACTACCTTATGGACGATGCTGACCAAAGCAGTAAAAAAGTTTTTGTTACTCAGTTTACTGCGGTTCGTAAAGACTAATGACAGAACAAGTTTTACAGTTAATGCGCCTCTATGCAAAACAATACAATGTTCCTGTTTTGTTTGACGAAACGAGCGAATTTATTTGTTCATACATAAAAGAGCATGATGTAAAATCAGTTTTGGAAATAGGAACTGCAATTGCTTTTTCAACTATTCAGTTTGCTTGTGCAAAAGAAGATGTTCATGTTACTTCAATTGAAATAGATGTCAACCGTTACTGCACGGCACAAAAGAATGTGTTTATGGCTGGCCTTGCAGACCGCATTACCTTGCTTCACGATAACGCTCTTACTTGCGATTTGAAAAACCAAAAGTTCGATTTAATTTTTATAGATGCTGCAAAATCACAGTATCTTCATTTTTTTGAACGATACAAAGACAACTTGAATGAAGGTGGTGTTATTGTAAGCGACAATCTTTTTTTTCATGGAATGGTTGAAGACTTAAGTCTTACGCATAATTACAGTACTAAAAAGCTTGTAAAAAAAATCAGAAAGTATGTTTTGTTTTTGAAATCGAATACAGAATTTGATACAGAATTTTTTAACTGCGGAGACGGTATTTCAGTAAGCCGCCGCCACAGTTAGATTTGTTTTTAATTAGAATACGGTTACAACGTCTCCGTTAGGATATGTTGCTTTTACCCAGTCTGCTACTTTCTTGCTCTGAAGAGCTTTTACCAGTGCTACAATCTGAGGATTTGATTCGTTTCCTTTCTTAACTGCAACAATGTTTACATAAGGTGAATCTGCACCTTCTACGAACAGACCATCTTTTGAAGCAGAAAGTCCTGCATCCAAAGCGTAGTTACCGTTAATAGCAGCAAGATCTACATCTGGAAGAGTGCGGGGCAGTGAAGCAGCTTCAATTTCGCTAAACTTCAGATTCTTTGGGTTAGAAGTAATGTCCAAAGTTGTTGCGGTAACACCAGCAGCTGGGTTAAGAGAAATAAGTCCTGCTGACTGAAGCAGAAGCAGAGCGCGTCCACCGTTAGTTGGGTCGTTAGGAATTGCAATTGTTGCACCGTCTGCAAGCTGAGACAAAGAAGTAATTTTCTTTGAGTAGAGAGCAAAAGGTTCAATGTGAATTCCGCCAGCGCTTACCAAGTGGTATGAGCGTTCTGTGTTAAAGCTTTCCAGATAGGGCAGGTGCTGGAAGAAGTTTGCATCAATTTCGCCAGATTCAAGTGATTCGTTAGGAATAACATAATCGGTGAATTCAATAACCTGAAGTTTAATTCCTTCTTTTGCAAGGTCATCTTTAATCAGGTTTAACATTTCTGCGTGTGGTTCGGGAGTAGCTCCAACTTTAAGAACTGCTTCTTTCTTGCTGCAACCAAAAAATGCTGTTGCTGCGACCAGTGCCAGTGCCAGTGAAATAATTGATTTTTTCATACTGTATTCTCCTTTGTTATTAGAATATGGCATATATATAGCGATAATTACCTAGTATGTCAATAGGTTTTATAAAAAATTTTTCACTTTCTTTTTTATCGCTTTTTGAGCATTTGATTTACTATGAGCGTTCCCACTAACTGTATGAGTTCTACCATAACTAAAAGAACTATAACAGAAGCAATCATAATGTCTGTGCGGAATCGCTGGTAACCGTAACGAATTGCAAGGTCGCCCAAACCGCCGCCACCAATTGCTCCCGCCATTGCAGAGTAGCCAATCAAGTTGATAATAGTAAGCGTAATGCCTGAAACCAAAGAAGGTAAGGCTTCAGGAATAAGAACTTTAAGAATAATCTGCATATTAGTTGAACCCATAGCGCGGGCTGCTTGTATAACACCCTGGTCTACTTCGGTAAGAGATGTTTCTATAATGCGTGCTACAAAGGGAGCAGCTGCAATTGAAAGGGGAACAATCGTTGCTTTTGTTCCAATAGCAGTGTGCAAAATAAGACGAGAAAGCGGAAAAAGTAAAATCATCAGAATTAAAAAAGGAAATGAACGAAGTGCGTTTACAATTCTGCTTAAAACCTGATACAGTGCGGGCTTTGGATTTATTCCTGCAGGGCTTGTAACATAGAGCCAGACTCCCAAAGGAAATCCTAACAAAAGTGAAAAGAGTGTTGAAAAGAAAACCATGACTAATGTTTGTCCGGTTGAAGTTCCTACCAAAGTTACCATCTGATTCATTTTGATTCCTCCACAATAATTCCAGACGAGCGCAAATAGTCAAGCGCTTTTTTTACTTCGTCACTGTCGCCGGTAATGTCTGTAATGAGTGTTCCTACATCATTGTCTTGTACATGCTGAACTCCACCTGCCCGAATGTTGAATTCAACATTGAACTGTTTTGCAAGACGACTTAATACTGGTTCTCCTGTATCTTTTCCTATGAAGCGTAATGTGTATTTGCCTGCATCAGACCAGCGTAAGAGAGTAGTTGGTTCTTGAACTGCAATGTGAGAAAGAAAATCTTTTGTTACTGAAGATTTGGGGTTAGTAAAAATTTCTTCGACTGAACCTTCTTCAACAACCATACCTGATTCTATAACAGCAACTTCTTTACATGCGTCACGAACTACTTCCATTTGGTGAGTAATCATAACAACGGTAAGATTCATCTTTTTTTGAAGATTGCGTATAAGGTCAAGAATTGCATGTGTTGTTTGCGGATCAAGTGCACTTGTTGCTTCGTCGCAGAACAAAATGTCTGGATTAGTTGCAAGTGCTCGGGCTATAGCGACACGCTGTTTTTGTCCACCAGAAAGTGTGCTTATGGGAGCATCGCCTCTGCCTTCAAGTCCGACTAACGAAAGCATTTCGGTAACACGTTCATTTATTTTGTCCCGTGGCCAACCGTTTATTTCAAGCGGGTAAGCAATGTTTTTTGCAGCGGTTCTTGAAGAAAGCAAATTGAAGTTTTGAAAAATCATGCCAATTTTTCGGCGTTGAAGAATGAGTTCTTTTTGGTTTAAGTTGTCGACTCTTTTGTCTCCATAAAAAACTTGGCCTTCGTCTGGATTTTCAAGCAAACTTATAAGACGAACGAGTGTAGATTTTCCTGCACCACTTTTACCGATAATGCCAAAAATAGTATTGTCTGGAATAGTCAGCGAAATGTCTTTGACCGCGGTAATAATTCCGTCTTGTGCTGGATACTGTTTCTTGAGGTTTTTTAGCGTGAGTTGCATCATTCCTCCAGGATGCTAATTTTGTTGAAACGATTATAGTGAAATAAAAAGGTGAACGCAATAAAAAAAATTATAAAAAAAAATAAAAACCTATTGACTTACTAGGAATTATCTCTTACACAATGAGCAAGAATAAAACTTAAAAATGTTGCTCATTGTGAAATTCATAAATGTATTAGCAGCGAAGAAGACCGTGTGCCCGATACTGTAGTAAGTTTTTTTCTTCTGTGTTACAATGCCCTTAAGCAATAATTTGCTCAAGGAGTCGAAAATGGAATTAAAAGGTTCAAAGACAGAACAAAATCTCTTGGCTGCATTTGCAGGTGAGTCTCAGGCTAGAAATAAGTATACCTTTTTTGCTTCAAAAGCTAAGAAAGACGGCTATGTTCAGATTGCAAACATTTTTGAAGAAACTGCCCGTAACGAAAAAGAGCATGCAGAAATTTGGTACAAGCTGCTCAATGGTGGTGTAGGAACAACTGCACAAAACTTAAAGGATGCCGCAGAAGGTGAAAATCATGAATGGACCGAAATGTATCCTGAGTTTGCAAAAGTAGCACGCGAAGAAGGTTTTGAAAAAATTGCAAAACTTTTTGAAGGTGTAGCTGCAATCGAAAAAGAACATGAAGAGCGTTATAAAAAACTGCTTGCAAATGTAGAAGGCGACCTTGTCTTCTCGAAAGATGGAGATGTTATTTGGCAGTGCTCTAACTGTGGTCATATTTGTGTTGGTAAAAAAGCTCCCGATGTATGTCCCGTTTGTAATCATCCTCAGAGTTACTTCCAAGTTAAACCCGAAAACTTCTAGTCGGAGTAAGGACAAATGCTTGTTACCACAATTCCGGTAAGTGTTGAAGGTCAAAAGACAGGCAGTGCAGACTTGTGTGCTTACATTGAAGACAGACTCTTTGAAGGTGAATACAAACCTGCTGTGCTTGTTTTAGGCGGAGGAGCATACGCTCGCTATTCTCCACGAGAAGGAGAACCTGTTGCTATGATGTATGCTTCTTTGGGATTTCATGCATTTGTCCTTAAGTATTCTGTAATGCCCAACGTCTATCCTGTTGCCATGAATGAAGTAGGTCGTGCTCTTGAAATAATTCGGGAACACGCTGAAGACTGGCATGTTGACGCTGAGCATCTTTTTTTAAGTGGTTTTTCTTCTGGTGGACATCTTGCGCTTTGCTATGCGGAACACCGTGCTCTTTCTTTTCCAAAACCTGCTGGTCTTATTTTAAGTTATCCTGTTATTTCAAGTGGCGAGTTTGCACATAAGCCTAGTTTTGAACACTTACTTGGTAGTGAAGTGTTAACTGAGGAACACAAAAAGCTGCTTGATGAAGTAAGTCTTGAAAAACATGTTGACGCCAAAAAAGTTCCGCCTGTATTTTTGTGGACTACATGGACAGATCAAATTGTAACGGTAGAAAATGCGCTTATGCTTGCGCGTTCTCTCAAAGATGCTGGTGTAAATACAGAGTTACATATTTTTCGCAAAGGTCCACATTCATTAAGTCTTGCCACAAAGTATTCGAGTGCTGGTGCTCACGAAAAAAATGACACTTATGTTCAGACGTGGACTTCTCTTTTAAAGAACTGGCTTTTTTCTATTCTTGATGAAGGAAATCTATAACTGCATTAAGTGACGCTTCTGCTTGTTCAACACCTAAGTTGTAAACGCGCTGTAGTTCATTTGCATTACGTGGCAGCGGATTTGTGTGTAAACTTTCTTTTGGTCGAATAACAAGAATCTTTCCTTCTTTTTCCTTTTGAACAACATATTCAGTTTGATGGTTATACATGATGTGTCTTTGAGCTAGTGCTTCAATCATGTTAGGATATTCTTTCATGCGTAACTTTACCAGTGGCAGAAAACGGTTGGGCTTTTTACGATATGTGTTTGGCTGAGTAAGAATAACAACAATGCGGTCGTATCCTAACTGTTCAAAGTATTCAAGTGGAATTGAATCTGCCATTCCTCCATCAAGCATTTTATATCCACCAACTTCAACAACATTTGAAACTAAAGGCATAGAAGCAGAAGCTCTAAACCACTGATAGTCATCTCCATTGCCTGTAGTGCATTTGTGGTACACTGCTTTACCTGTAAGAACATCTGTTGCAACGCACCAAAACTCCATGGGGTTAGCTCTAAAGGTTTCTACATCAAATGGATCTAAAATGTCGGGAAGCTGACGGTAGCAAAAATCTGCATTAAAAATATCACCTGTTTTAAAAAACGAAGAGGGACTACAGTAGCGTTTGTCTTTGCAAAAGCGTTTGTTGTATCGTAAGGCTCTGCCAATTTGTTTTGACTTAAAGTTACATCCAAAAGCAGCTCCAGCAGAAACACCAATAGCTCCGTCAAAGCTAATGTTGTTTTTCAAAAAAGTGTCAATGACACCACAGGTAAACATACCGCGCATTGCTCCGCCTTCCATAACTAAACCTGTTTTCATTGTCACCTCCTTAAAAGGGTCCTTGTATAAATCCATGTGAACACAACCAGATGCGTAGTGCTTCATTCCAATTAAATGCTCTCATAAAAGCTGTGTCTGCCATGCCAAAGCCGTGACCGCCCCATTCGTATGAAGCAAAGGTAACATCAACCTTTTTTTGCAGTAAGGCTTTAAAAAAAATGACACTGTTTTCGTATTGAACAACAGGATCATCTTTGCAGGCAACTAAATAAACAGGAGGCATAGAGTCGCTTACCGTTAGTTCTAAAGACCAAGCATCTTTTTCTTCTTGCGTAGGCTTTAAACCTAAAAGACTTCTTTGTGACCATTTGTGTGCTATGGTGTCTTGCATAGAAACAACCGGGTAGACTGGTATAACAAAATTAGCATTGAGTTTTACTGTTGGAAAAAGATGTAATTCTAAAAGTAAATTGTCGTTTCCGTGTTCTGCTGCCCAAGCAACTAAATGTCCTCCTGCACTAAAGCCTATAAGACCAATTTTGTCTGGGTTTAGATTCCACTCGTTTGCGTTTTCGCGAACTAGTTGAATGGCACGCTGAAGATCTTGCTGCATTGCAGGAGCGTGGTAACCGTCTTTTGCCGTTCTGTACTGAAGCACAAAAGCAGTAACTCCTTGTTGGGCAAACCATTGGGCTGTAGTGCGACCTTCTTTGTTTAAATCAAGATGATGGTAACTTCCGCCTGGACAGACAATGACTGCTGTTCCGTTGGGATTTTGGGGAATAAAAGATTCTAAAACTGAGCGTTCAGTTTGCATGCCGTCTACACCTTCCCAAATGAACATGCGGTGAGGAAGGGGCAATGCACATACCGTAAGCGAACAAAACAAAATGATGCATGTCGTTACGAAGTGTTTTTTCATATTTCGCGATTGTCTACAGAACGAGCTACACTTGCAATAGTTGTGTGAATGGTTTCTGTCATTTTGCGAGCAGCAATAGCTTGTTCTTCGTTTGCGTAGTCTGAAGTTTTAATTTGTTTCAGTAAGTGTATGTCGTACACATACTTTTGCGTGTGGTTAAAAGAAAAAGCTGGGTCATGTTTTCCTAAACCGTATTTGTCTGTTCCACCAATGTAAACAGGAGTAATGTCGTAACCGGTTTCCAAAGCAATACGTGACGCCCCTCGTTTAAAAGGTTCAGTTCCATGTCGAGGTGTTCGTGTTCCCTCGGGGAAGATAATAAGGTTTGAACCGTTAGAAAGTGTTTCTTTAGCCTGTTCGACCATTTGTTCGTAACCCAATGTGTTAACGGTGTAAATTTGTCTAATAACGCCCGCCAGTACCGAATGAGCAAGTCCACCTTTAACAATGCAATCTGCGTTAGGAATAAGTGCTATAAGGTATACAATGTCGAGTGCAGAAGGGTGGTTTGCAACAACAATTTGTGAAGAAAGTTTTTTGAATTCTTTTTTGTCGTTTGTGGTTAGTTTTGAAACGCACAGTATGCGAAGAAAGACAATGAAGCCGCGGAATGTACATGAAGTAAAAATTCGTGCAACTTTTGTAAAACGTTTTTTGGGGTGAATGAAAATGCGCATTATAAAGATAAGCACTGCAACCACAATGCTTCCTGCTCCAAAAATACCATAGGCAAGTATTTTAGCTAGACAGCGGTAAATGTATAAGGGCCAGTTTTTTACAGGAGGTAATCCTTCAGGACTGTATTTGGGGTCACGTTCTTTCTTCTTCATGTTAAACCTCATGCGCTTTGTGTAAGCAGATACGCAAGTAACTGTTGCGGTGTGCTTGTATGTTCTCTATCTAACTGTATAAAACAGTTTTTGTCTTCTTTTGTTCCTATAAGAACTGCAAAGGACAGTGCTT
>DMQP01000102.1 GCA_003455655.1 Treponema sp.
AAGAAGAAGTTGTAGCTGAAGTTAAAGAAAATACAAAATCAGAAGAAGAAGTTGTAGCTGAAGTTAAAGAAAATGCAAAATCAGAAGAAGAAGTTTCAACTCCAACTGAACAAGAAGAAAGTACAAAAGTAGAAGAGTCGGTAGCTGAAGTTACAACTGAAGAAACAAGCGTTGAAGAGACAAAAAGTGACCAGATCATTCTCTCTGATTTGAATGAAAATTTGGTAAATGAAGAAAGGGATGAAGAAGCTGTCGCTGAAGAAAAAGAATCAATCTATCTTTACGATTATGCGGTTCAGACTCCTCTTCCTGCTCCCAGTGCACAAGCTCGAACACAAAGCGCAAAAGTAGAAAATCCTAACCTTGCCGATGCAAATGGAGTTACTTTACTTATGAAGGCAGCAAAGGCTGGTAATGACTGGGATGTTCAAATGCTTATTGCAAACGGAGCAGATGTTAATCTTCGAGACAAAGACGGTTGGTCTGCACTTATGTATGCAGTTCGCTACCAGAATTCTCTGAGTATTGTTCAGGCTTTAATTCAGGCGGGAGCTCATATTCGAATTCGCAACAAGTACAATGCAACACCGCTTTTGATTGCCGCTGATTATTCACAGAATCCAGACATAATTGCACTTCTTTTAGAAGGTCGTTCTATTGCTGAAGACGAAGTATACAAAGCCTTTGTTATGACTATAACCAGTACCGTTGGCAGTGACCACATAAAGCAAACAAAAGTGCAACTCTTTTTAGAAAGAGGCATTTCTGTTAATCGAATCTGGAAAGGAAGAACACCGCTTATGTATGCTGCAGAGTATTGTGATTCTACAGCCGTTCTTAACCTCTTGTTAGAAGCAGGTGCAAATACTGCAACCAGAGATGCTGACGGTAACACCGCTTTTGATTATGCAAAGCAAAACCGCCGTCTTAATCACGATGACATTTACTGGACTTTAAACGAAGGTGTAGGATACTAATGCGCGTAACGGGAGGACTACTTAAAGGAAGGACAATCGATTTTCCCGCTGGTAAGATGGCTATTCGGCCTGCAATGGATAAAATGCGAGAATCGGTCTTTTCTATTCTTAAACCTTCAATTACGGGCGCTTCTTTTTTAGACTTGTTTAGCGGTTCCGGAACTATTGCCATAGAAGCGGTAAGTCATGGAGCAACCGATGTTGAACTGTGTGAAATGGACAAGGCTAAGGCAAAGACTATTTTTAAAAATGTTGCCATGACTGAAGACGAGTTAGGCATAAAAATAAACTGTCACTTTATGGCAGTAGAATTATACTTAAAGCGTTGTCAGCGTCAGTTTGATTTTATCTTTATGGATCCACCCTTCCCTTACCGACACCGCCGGGAATTAGTGCAAACTGTTGGAGAACGCAAGTTGCTTACCGAAGGGGGAACCTTACTGATTCATTATCCTCGAGAAGATTTACTTGAAGATACTATTGGACTGATGCATCGAGTTGACCGCAGAAATTACGGAAGATCTGTTGTGGACTTTTTTGAAGTCTTGCCTCTATCTGAAAAAGAACTTGACAAATCGCCACAAAATGATAACATATAAGAGAAAAGTGGTATGGATGAAGATTTAAAAATAAAAATCGACTCCCAGCAGCAGAATATCGGTTTTATAAAAGTTACAGACCAGCCTGTTTCGTCTTTGAACGATCAGCAGAAAGTTGCGCTTAATCGCAAAGCAAATGCACTTTTTAACGATGGTAAAATCGAAATGGCAGAACGCATTTTCGTTACTACTGGTTATTCAGACGGATTAACGAGAGTGGGCGATGCTTATGCTCAGAAAAATGAGTACATGAAGGCGCTAAAGTTGTATCTTTTAGCTCATAACAAACGGAAGTCTCTTCCGCTTATAGAAAAATTGGCAGGAATGGTTTCTGTCATGCTCAAAGAAAAAGAGTGAGGTAAAAAATGGTTACTCCTACACCAGAAGACGAAATGTTTGCACCAGCCGAAGGCGAATTCTTAGGAGAGGTAAAAACTGATGACGCAACTTCCAACGAAATTAGCGAGTTGTCAAAAAAAGGTTATTCTCTGTTAAAAGAAAACCGTATTTCTGACGCAAAAGAAGCATTTCAACAAATTCTCTCTTTGGAAGAAAACAATAACTATGCTCTGGTGGGCTTAGGTGACAGTGCTCGCAAACAGGGACTTTTCCAAGATGCAATTGATTATTATTCAAAATGTTTAGCTTGTCATCCAGGCAACAACTATGCACTCTTTGGTCTTGCAGATTGTTACAAAGCACTTAATCAGTATCATAAAGCTATAGATATTTGGGAACAGTACTTAGTTCACGACAACCGCAATATAACTGTTCTTACTCGTGTTGCAGACGCTTACCGTAAAATCCGCGACTTTAAAAAATCAAAACAGCTTTACTTGCAAGTTTTGGACATGGAAGAAAACAATGCCTATGCACTTATTGGTTTAGGTCACTTGCATTATGATTTTAAGGAATACAAAGACGCACTTTACTACTGGCTTAAAATGTACGAACAGAATCCCGAAGGTGTAGATATTCGTGTTCTTACCTCTTTGGGTAACTGCCACCGTAAGTTAAAGACTTTCGAAAAAGGACTTCCCTATTTTGAGCGCGCACTTGAAATGGATCCTAAAAACTTTTATGCTCTCTTTGGTTTGGCAGACTGTTATCGTGGAATGAATCAACAGCATTGTTCTATTAAGTACTGGAACCGTATTCTTGAACTTGACCCCAACAACAAAGTCATTCTTACTCGTGCTGGAGATGCCTACCGCAATACAGGTGATTATAAAACTGCCGCTGAATACTACAACCGCGCAATGGACATTGACTTTGACACATACGCAGCTCTTGGTCTTGCTCTTATTTGCAAAGGTGAAGGCAATTACACAGAAGCTGCAGAAAGACTTAATCGTCTTATTCGTGATGATGTTAAAAATTACCGTCTCTACATTGCACTTGCAGACTGCTATCTAAAACTCAATCAAAAGCAGCAAGCCATCGAAGCTCTTCAGTCATTCCAGAGACAGGGTGTAAGAAGTCAGGCAGTTAATGACATGCTTGATAAAATCATTAACAATCGTCCTTTAGTCTGAGCATGTGCACAAAAGTAGCCATTGCTGCTCTTTCTGTTAAAGAACTTGCAGAACAATTTTCTCTTACTCCTCCATTCAGGGCAAAGCAGGTTTATGGGTGGATTGCAAAAGGTGTTACTTCTTTTGAACAAATGACAAACCTAGATAAAGCAAGCCGTCAAAAACTTGAAGAAATGGCAGTTTTGCGTTCAAGTCGTGTCAGTAAAGAGTTGCGCGATGAAGACGGAACCTTAAAACTGCAAATAACCCTTTGTGACGGTTTAGCGATTGAAACGGTACTTCTTACAGACCAAGACAATCGTAAAACTGCTTGTGTAAGTTGTCAGGCAGGTTGTGCCATGCACTGTGCATTCTGTCAAACAGGAACCTTAGGACTAGCCCGCAATTTAACTGCTTCAGAAATTGTAGAAGAATTTCTTTTTCTTGAAGAAAGAGCTGGAAAGTTAGACAACATTGTTTTTATGGGTATGGGAGAACCCATGCAAAATCTAGAGGCAATTAGAAAGGCCCTTTCTGTTCTTACCGATCCAGAAGGAAGAGCTTTAAGTTCACGGCGCATTACCATAAGCACATGCGGAATTACAAAGGGCATCTATGATTTAGCGGATAATGGTCCTCAAGTAAGACTTGCAGTTTCTCTTACAACAGCAAATGAAAATCTGCGTAAAAGCCTTATGCCGGTTACCAATGGAAATTCACTTGGGGAACTAAAAAAGGCAATCGCTTACTTTTCACAAAAAACACAAAAAAGAGTTACCTTAGAAGCTGCCCTTATGGCAGGAGTAAACACAGGCGATGACTTTGCCCAAGAACTAATTGATTTTGCTTCTGGACTTGATGTTCATGTAAATCTTATACCGTGGAATCCTGTAGGCTCTTTGCCGTTTAAAACCCCTTCTCGTAACGAAAGCATGCATTTTATGCACCTTATTCAAAAGGCAGGCATTCCTGTTACCCTTCGCTTAAAACGAGG
>DMQP01000185.1 GCA_003455655.1 Treponema sp.
GGGCAGACTGTAAATCTGTTGGCTCGTCCTTCGTAGGTCCGAATCCTTCACTCCCCATTCTAAAGCCAGAGCAGCAATGTTCTGGCTTTTTTTATCTTTGTTGACCTATACTTTTTTTTGTTTTTTTGCTATACTTACAGTACAAAGGGGGATTGGTGTGCGCATCAATTTTTGGGGAGTTCGTGGTTCTATTCCAACACCGCTTACTCCACAGCAGGTACAAGCAAAGATTTCAGCAGCAGTAAGCCGCATGACACCCAACGATGCAGCTGATGCAGAATCAAAACAACGTTTTCTTTCTTCTCTTCCTGAATGGTTGTATGGAACTGTCGGTGGTAACACAGCTTGTGTAGAAGTTCGTTCGAAAGATGACGCTCGCTTTATTCTCGACTTAGGAACAGGTGTTCGTGCCATGTGTAAGGCAACGAAAGCTCCTGCTAACTTGCATTACAATGTTTTGCTTTCACACTTCCACTGGGATCACTTACAAGGTTTTCCTTTCTTTGATCAGACATACTTTCCTAACGCAACATTTGATATTTATTCAACTTTCCCCGCCGCAGAAAAATTACTTGCCGCACAAAGTCAGCTTCCATACTTTCCTCAGAATGCGTGCTGGGAAAACTTGAAGGCTCGCTTTACCTTCCACTTAGTAAAAGAAGGACAACCCTTCGAAGTAGAAGGTCTTAAAATTGTTATGCACAAAATGCGTCATCCAGGAAATTCATATTCTATGTCTTTTGAAGAAGATGGTAAGCGTTTTATTTATGCTACCGATGTAGAACTTGAACAGTCAGATTTTGACACTTCTATTCCACGCAATGACTTTTTCCGAGACGCTGATGCTATGGTTATTGACAGTCAGTATACTGCCGAAGAAGCAATGCAAAAAGTTAACTGGGGTCACAGTTCATTCTGTAACACAGTAGATTTTGCCAATGCTTACGGAATAAAGCACCTGTACATGTTCCACCACGAACCTATGTACGATGACAAAAAAGTTCACTCAATACTGCAGTCAGCACGCTGGTATGCAGAATATGAAGCTCATTCTCCGCTTAAAGTTGATATTGCGGTTGAAGGTCAAGGATTTAATCTGTGAGTAATTCCTCTGCTAAAAAAAAGATTCCTCTTGTGCTCTGCATTCTTTTGTGGTTTCTTGCTTTTTGTGCTGTAGCTACCGTTTGTGCTTTTGCTTTGTGGAATCATTTTACTTCGCCCGTAAGTTCAGAAGAAAATGCGGTAACTTATAAACTTCGTGTTCCCGACGGAAGTTCTGTTCGCCAAGTTTCTCGAGAATTACAAGAGCAGGGTATTATTCGCTCAGCTGATGTTCTCTATCTTGCCGCGCGCTTTAGTCTTTTTAATCCGGCAAAAAAGTTTAACCTTAAAAGTGGAGTCTATACTTTAGACTCTGCAATGCCTCTTGCTATGGTGTATGAACAGTTGCAATCTGGAAATCAGGAGTATATTTCGGTAAGCATTCCTGAAGGTCTAACCATTAGTAAAATTGCAATGCTCCTTGAAGAAGCAAATGTCTGTTCTGCTCAATCTTTTAAAGATGCTGCCCACAATGTTTCACTGCTTGCTGAATACAATATTCCAGCTGAATCTTTTGAAGGTTATCTTTTCCCAGATACCTATTTTTTTACTCCACAGATGGAAGCGAGTGCTGTTGTTCGCCGCCTTGCAGATACATTTTTTAAAAGAGTTCAATCTCTTGAAGGTGAGACACCGCTTTCTGCTGAACAATTACATTCTGTTTTAACGCTTGCATCTATTGTTGAACGAGAATATAGAGTTGCTTCTGAAGCGCCCCTTATTGCATCAGTATTTACGAATCGGCTTAAAAACAATATAGGTTTGTATTCGTGCGCAACTATTGAATATATTCTTACCGAAATTGAAGGACTTCCTCATCCCGACCGCATAACCTATGCAGACCTTGCTATAGACAGTCCTTACAACACATACAAGTGGGCAGGGCTTCCTCCCGGACCTATTTCTAATCCTGGTATGACAGCTTTAAATGCTGCTCTGCACCCCGCAGATACTCCCTATTACTATTTTGTCCTCACCGATCCTGAAACAGGAAGTCATACTTTTACTTCAACCTTTGATGCTCACATTGCAGCAGAAAATTCAACATCGTATGTAAGCAAACAGTAGGACGGGCTATGGCAGGATTTATCTCTCAGGCAACAATAGATGAAGTTACTGCAAGAACCGACATTGTACGCGTTGTAAGTGATTATGTTCCACTGGTTCAAAAAGGAAATGACTGGTGGGGTTGCTGCCCCTTTCATCACGAAAAAACTGCTTCTTTTAGTGTTTCTTCCGAAAAAAAATTTTACTACTGCTTTGGTTGTCATGCAGGCGGAACTGCAATCAATTTTATTATGGAAATGGAAAAACTGTCTTATCCTGAGGCAGTTACTTTTTTAGCTCGAAAACAAGGCATACAAATTCAATACTCTGAGGGTGGTCTTGAACAGCAAAAAGAAGATCCTGCTGCAAAACTAAAACAAGAATACACCGACTTATACACTCGTGTTGCAGGAACATTTCACTATATGCTTACTTCAACAGATGCTGGTGCTTTTGCCCTTGATTACATTACAAAGCGTGGTATTAGCATGGAGACCATTCAAAAGTTTAAGTTAGGCTATAGTCCCCGAGACCGCTTTTGGTTAAAAAAATTTCTTTTAGAAAAAAACTACAGTAAAGAATTTCTTGAAGCTTCTGGTTTGTTCAGTAAAAAGTATCCAGATATTGCTTTTTTTACCGACAGACTTATGTTTCCCATTTTTGACCGTTCTGGAAATGTTGTTGCAATGGGTGGGCGCTTTTTGCGTGGCGATGCAGAACATTCTCCAAAATATCTTAACTCTGGAGATTTGCCTCAGTACAAAAAGGGTAGTACACTCTATGCTTTTAATTTTGCACGGCAAGCTATTCGTGAAGCAAAGCGTGTTATTTTTTGTGAAGGCTACATGGACTGCATTGCTTACCATCAGTGTGGCATAAATTATGCAGTTGCGCCTTTAGGAACAGCCCTTACCGAAGATCAGATTCGAATGGTTAAACCCTTTGTTCAAGAAATTTTGCTTTCTTTTGATAGCGACAAGGCAGGGCAGGAAGCAACCCGAAGAGCAATTCTTATGTGCCGTAAGCAGGATATTACGGTCAGAGTTATACAGTTAACGGGTGCAAAAGATCCTGCAGAAATTATGCTGAATTTTGGTAAAGATACCTTGACAAAAGACGTAGAACTTGCTATCTTAGATAGTGATTTTTTGTTGTCTAAACTGCAAGAACTGTACCCTAAAAACAGCCCGGAAGGGAAAAAAGCTGCAACGCTTAGTTTTTTTGAGTATATGGATGCCCTGCAATCAGATGTACAAAAAAATGCGTGTCTGGAACAACTGTGTCAGACATTCGACATAAACCTGGAGGCTGCCAGAAAAGATTTTACCAACCGTGCGCATCGTGGTGTGCAGGAACGTAGTGTGCCGCAAAGGCTACAATCAGAAGAATCGGTAAGCCAGGAGCAGAACAAGCACCAGGTTTTCAAACCCAACGCTGAACTGCGCGCTGTTCTTACAGCAGTAACCGACGATCCTATCTACTTCCAAAAAATGCGTTCACGAATTTCGGTTGATGACTTGACTGACCCTCAGGCAAGAAAACTATTCATCATTATGGAAGAGTGTTCCCGGAGCGGTTCTTTTTCCGTAAGCAATATACTGAATCGGTGTGAGAGTGAACAACTAAAATCGATGATTCTAAAATCTGACGATGAGTATTCCTCTAATATAGCCCAGTCAGTGGACAGTAGTATATTGTATGTGGAACGTACTGCACTTGAACGCAAACGCCTTGAACTGGTTAATCGCATGAGACGTCTTGAACGTAGTGCATTACCAGAAGACAAAGCCTTGCTTAGCGAACTGCTTTCCCAAAAGATGGACTTAGACAATAAAATTGTTTCATTAAAAAGGATGTAACATGGCTCAAAAGGCTGCTAAAAAACCGGCTGCAAAAGCAGAAAAAAAAGGTAGTGCAAAATCATCAGTAAAAGCATCAGCAAAAAAAACAGTTTCTAAAGCAAAGGCCCCTGCAAAAAAAACAGC
>DMQP01000007.1 GCA_003455655.1 Treponema sp.
TTGAGTTTTCAAAAGACAGCACTGAAGTAAAACTGCGGTTTTCTTGTACAGACGGAAGCCATGAAGCATTTGCAATCGTATCTTTATTACCTAAAGAAACCTGTTCGGGTTGAGTAATTTCTTTTCCATGCAAAAGGAACTGAGATACAGCCTGTTCGTTACCGCTTCGAATCCATAAGTCAGAGTCCATTGCCGTAAAAGAACGCTCTGTGTTAATAACGGGTGTATGGGCAGTAGAAAAATGAATCTTTGTGCTTTCGCCAAGACAAGTGTCAAAGACTCCCTTAAGTGCATAGGTCTGAACCGATTTACCAATGTTAATGCAGTAGACAGAAACACGCACCATATCAACCAGTGCCGATTTTGAATTTGAAGGAAGGAAGCTAAAATCTACAACCACATAGGCTTTGTTGTTTATAGTATAAGCCATCTGTGCACCGTAAGGGGTAAGACGAGCTTCACTTTTTGCACCACCTGTTTTTGAAAGTTTATAGGCAGTGCGCCCAATTCTTACAGAAAAGTAAGTCGAAGAAAATGAATCTACCGAAGAGAAAATGGGAACATCTGCTGCACCATCGCGTTTTGCGTAAATGCAGAAAGTTCCTGTACTTCCGTTAAGCACTAAGCGAACAAGACCATTATTGATATCAACTTTTTTTTGGGGAACATATACCCAACCGGTATAAGGATCTGTTTTTTGCTGAGCAGCAAAAGCTTCTGCTGTTCTTCGTGCTTTTTTTTCTTCTGCAGAAAGTTGGTCTGTTACACCGCTTGCACTTTTACAAGACACACAGATTGCCACAGTTAAAAAACAGAGACTAAGCAATGCGAGTAACTGTCTTTGTACGCGTTTCATGGTATTCCCCTCCACTTACCTTACTGACCCTGCTGTTGAGAAAGTCGCTGTATAAGAAGGCGTTCAACTAAGTCTGCCTTTTCTTTTAATTCTGCCAGCGAACGGGCGGTATTCTGCAGTTCATTTTTATCGGTATCATCAGAATATGATGTAGAAGATTCTGTCTCTGTGTATTCAGCAGTTTCAGAAGAAGCGCTTGTAACAGGCTTTTGTGCCAGTTCTGCTTCAAGTTCTGCAATACGCTGACTTGCTGTTTGAAGTTCACGACGAAGGGATGTTATGTCATCTGTCTGATACTGACGCA
The DNA here is from genome assembly GCA_003455655.1 of Treponema sp. Lineage (GTDB taxonomy): Bacteria > Spirochaetota > Spirochaetia > Treponematales > Treponemataceae > Treponema_D. The sequence continues at coordinate 1,161 of DMQP01000007.1, forward strand.
ACTGACGCTCATATTCTTCACGAGCAGAAAGGGACTCTTCACCTGTCATTTTAAGCAGATAGAGCAGTTTTTCTTCTCGTTCATGCTGAGCAATGAGAGAAAGCTTAAACTGAGCATCACTTACTTTTTCGTCATCAGGAAATTCTGACACTACTCGTTCGTACAAAGAGCGGGCGGTATCGTATCCGTAATCATCAAAAAAACATTCGGCAATCCAGTAGAGCGCTGAGGCATACAGTACATGACCAGGATTCTGATGGCAAAAATCACTAAGAACAATAACAGCATCATCGTTGCGATTCAAAAAGTGAAGTGCTCTTCCCTTTTGATACTGAACATAAGGAGCTAAAGGACTGTCAGAAAAGCGCGTTAAAAATGTATCACAGTCAGACAATGCGGAACGGTAATCTTGTGCATACATTTGGCTGTTAACTAGCATAAACCAAGCATCAGCAGTAGAAAGAGAAGCATCAGTAAGAGCACGGCGCAAAAACAGAGTTGCACTATTCCAATCGCCATCACGGTATGAAACAAGAGCCTGTCGGTATGCAGATTCTGCACTCACGCTGGAAGTTGAAAGCGAAACCGACAAAGCGGGTTTTGCAATTGCACAGGGAACAGTAAGTAAAAGCAGACATAAACAGAACACAGAATGTTTTTTCAGAACTTCCATGACAACTCCCCTTTGAAAAAAGATGAACCGGAAACGACTATGTCTGTTCCCGCAGAAAGTACATCATTGACCGTCTTTTGATTAACCCCACCGTCAACAGAAATTTTAAACGAAAGCCCTTTTTCTGTGCGTAATTGTACCAACTGACGAACTTTATCTACACAGTAGGGAATAAGAGACTGTCCACCCCAACCAGGATTTACAGTCATAACAAGAATAAGATCTGCAAGGGGAAGTATGTGTTCCAAAACACTAACAGGCGTAGAAGGACAAATAGCAACTCCTGCTTTTTTACCATCAGCATGAATTTTTTGAATACACAAGTCTGAATGAGCAGTCGCTTCGTAATGAAAAGTAATCCAGTCAGCACCAGCTTCAATAAAAGAATCAATTGCAGCCTGAGGATTTTCAATCATGAGGTGAACATCAAAAGGCAGCTTTGTTCGAGAACGAATGCTTTTTATAACCGACTGTCCGTATGTTATAGGAGGAACAAAATGTCCGTCCATTACATCTATGTGAACGGCACCACTTCCAGCGGATTCTATAACAGACAAAGCCCCCGCCAAATCAGAAAAATCAGCGGAAAGCAAAGACGGAGACAAAATAGGTGTGCTCATTCTTCTATAATAACCTATAAATCACTTTACAGCAAGTACTTGAAGTTGGTGCTGGTTAAGTCTCTGACATGAAAATTACTTCCCTGTAATTTTCATGTCGCACCAACTTCACAGAAGTTGGTGCTGGTTAAGTCTCCCAACGCGGCACGGATGCCGCATCAATTGCTTAGCTTTATAACCTGCGAGTTTTTGCTATGCAAAAACTCGCAGGCAAAAAAGTACACGGAGGTACTTTTTTGCCCCCTTGACACAATTTACAAAAACCCTGTATAAAGTACCCCCTCTTATTACTAAAATCTCATTGACTAAAATTCATATTTCTGTAATACTGTCACTATCATGGGCATTCATTCCGATTCTGCATTGGCACAGGCATATTCTTTAGTTGAAACGGCGCATCCTTCTCAGGCCCGCGTCATTCTTGAAGAAGCCATTACCGGTGACATAGACAACGCAGAACTGGTCTTTGCCATCAAGAGCTGCACTTTTTGGGCTCAGGTTATGGAAGAACGAGGAGATCGTGACAGTTACGAATACGGCGAACTTCTGGTAAACCGCTGGAAAAAGTACACGGTCATTATCGACCACGAAGAAGAGTCTTTCGACAAAACCGTCTACTCCTTCCGAAAGGGTGTGTTTTCCCTCGCTTTGGAACAGTACCAAAATGCCAGTGACCAACATGATGAACAAATGCACGCAGAACTGTGTCGTAAACAGGGGCTCTGTTACAAACGTTTGGGTTCATACGAAAAAGCCCTCGATTGCCTTGCAGAAGCATGTAAAATTCACGAACCTTCTGCTCCGCTCATTGCCGAACTGGCAGACTGTTACGACTTATGTGGAGAAACAGCCCGTGCAAAACTTTTGTTCCGTGAAGCATTTTTTGTAGACGCACAGAAAGTTAATCTTGACTTTTTGGATTCACCGCTCATTTCCGTTGTGATTGAGCACACAAAAAAAGAAGGTTACACGGGAGATGCCTTGCAGGAATGGATTCCTGTATACGGGGTTCTTATCCATGTACTTGATAAAAAGAGAGAGTTACGCGCCGTTGAGGTAGGCAGATTAAAACAGGAAATTTTTGCGCGAGAAAACGAACTCAAAGATCCTGCAAATAGCGAGGAACTAATCAAACCTCGGTTATTAAATCTGTACTTTTGGCTCATCGACCACCTAACAGCTTCAAAAGAGCCACTGTCAAAGATGAATGAAGTCCTGCTCAGAATAAAACAACTTGATCAGGAAATTCATGCACAGTATGTAAAATAAACGGTTAGAGTTACAGACAAAGAGGAGAACACTATGTCAGAAGAGCTTGTAAGTTCTGTTCAGGAAATGCTTAAACAGGAAACATGGACCCGTGCTGCAATCAGCAACTACACCAAAAACAATCTGCAGGAATTGTCAACAATTCTTGACAAAGCACGCAGCCAAGACTGTGAAGATCAGATCAAGGCTATTTGTGATGAACTGCTTTCACACAACAAGGACAGCATTGCAGCTCTTTACCTGTCAGGCATGATTGCTCTGCGTAAGGGTTCTCTTGACAACAGCGCACTCGTTACCATTGTTGATACCTTTGAAAAGAACCACAAAGACACACTTATTGAATACATGTGTAATTCAATTCTTGCAGAAGATCCTTCAAACATGTTTGCACTGCGCAAACTGGCAGACTTCTACAAGGCAAATAACGACGACCGTCTTTGGGAAGTTTACGAAACAATTGTTCGCTTGGACTTAGAAGAAGCAGACATTGCTCGTATTCTTGCAGAACGTGCAGAAACTCAGGGCAACCAGGAACGCGCCATTAGCTACTACAAAAAAGCTTTGCAGCGTTTTACTTCTGCAAAAAATGCAAGCGCTATCAAAGAAGTATGGTCAAAACTCTTGACTCTTATTCCCGAACAGACCAGTTACTTTATGACTGCACAGCGCAAAATCGCAAAATCAATTGGCGACATTAAATCTGCTGAACTTTTGCGCGATCTGTATCAGTACAACAAAAACACTGCTTCTCAGAGCAATACAAAAATTGACACTGCTATCAACATTCTTAAAACAATGTTGGAAATTGACAACAAAGACAGCTGGGCTCGCAAAGAAATCGTAGAATGTTTCAAAATCAAATATGCCGATAATTCTCGTCTTGAAGATCACATCCGCGATTCAAACTTGAATCAGAGTTTCCGCAATGTATTCGAAGCTATTGCAGACTTTGAAAAACACATTGCCTTCGATTCAGGAAGTTATGTATTCCACCGCAGTTGGGGTGTTGGTATTATCCGCAAAGTACAGGGCGACAAACTTACTATCAACTTCGGAAAGAAGGGCGGCATTCACGAAATGACACTCAAGATGGCAGTTGATGCACTGACTCCTCTTGCAAAAGATCACATTTGGGTTTTGAAAAAAACAATGAAACCCGAAGAGCTTGCTAAAAAAATTAAAGCAGAACCTGCATGGGCTCTCGAAAAAATTATCCGCAGTTTTGAAGGTGGCTGTGACGACAAACGCATTAAAGCAGAACTGGTTGACACTCCCGCAGACGAAGCAAAACATATCCGCGGAGTTAAACGTATTCTTACACCTGGTGAATGGACCAGCTGGCATGCAAAGGCACAGAACGAACTTGCAAAGAATCCTAAGTTTGATGTTTCTCCGACAAACCGTGATATTCACATTGTTCGCGACACCGATGCAACTCCCGAAGAACGCTTAGCTAACGAATTCAAGGCAGAAAAAGACTTCTTCCAACGTCTGGACATTCTTATGCGCTATGTTAACGACGACAGCACAGACAAGAGCGATGAACCCTTCAGCGACATGGTTGCTTACTTTGCAAGCTATGTAAAAGCATTCTCTTCTGTAAAAAAAGAAACCGTTGCCTCTTACCTTGCCATTCAGCGCATTACAAAACTGCTGCCCAGTATGGAAAACCCAGCAAACTTTACATTCGCACAACTGTATGGCGACATTGACGACCCCTGCCAGATGTACACAGAACTTGAAGACACAAAGAACACACATCTCAAGGAAGACTTTATTACAAATGTGCGCAATCTTCCTGACTGGGACAGCCAGTATGTACGCCTCTTCCCCACTGTTCTTAAAAAGAATTTGCTTGAAACCTTAGTTGCTTCTGGAAAGACAGACAAAGTTGAACGCTTAGTTCAAGACAGTTTCTCTGACTACCGCAACAACCGTGAAGCAGTACTCTTCTTCTTCCGTGAAAGCCGCGATGAAGAATGGTTCAAGAATGTAAACATCAGTTTCGAAAAACAGATTGCAACCTTAGTAAACATTATTTCACTCTGCTACCGCGAAATTGACAATCATGTTAACACTGTTGCAAACAAAAAAATCTGTAACGAAGCAGAACGCTTGCTCTTTGAATCAAAAGGTGCAGACGGCGAAAAGAAAAACATTGTTCTTGATTACATGCTGCAAAACGACACACAAACCATTGACCGCATGTACACTATGATTAATGACGTCAAGAACCTGGATGCAAAGTATAAGTCAAAACTGCGTAACGGAATTCTTGCAAAACATCCTGACTTTAAGTTCCAGGAAGCAGAAACAAAACAGGAAGCACCTAAGGGACTTCAAGTTACAGGCGCAATGCTCGAAAAGAAACGTGCAGAAGCAGAACAAATTGAAAAGGTTGAACTTCCCGCAATTGCAGAAGAAGTTTCTGAAGCACGTGCAAAGGGTGACTTGAAAGAAAACGCAGAATACTCTGCTGCAAAAGAAAAGCAGGCTATTCGCAACCAGCAGTTAAAGCAGCTTAAAGAAGAAATTTCTCGTGCGGTTATCTTTGACCCCACCACAATTTCTGGAACAATTGTTTCTTTTGGTACAACCGTTTCTTTGCATGACAACAAGACAAACACCGATGTTACTTACACCATTCTGGGACCTTGGGAATCAGATCCAGATACAGGTGTTATTTCTTACCTGTCACCTTTGGGAGACAACTTGCTTGATGCTAAAGTAGGCGACAACCTGCGCTTTACCATCAACGAGCGTGAGTTTGACTACACAGTAACAAACATTACTGCAGCAAAACTGTAAGGCTAAAACGGGGAAGACAATGCCTGTCACAAGGGAGTCATACGAACAGCTGAGTCAAAATGTGGGCATGCTACATGCGTCAACAAACATTGGCGTCATACAGTCTGCCGGCAAACTGTACTTAATTGACAGTTTAGACACAGACGATGCCGCTGAAGAAATTCTTGAGGCCTTAGACTCGCTCTTCCCTGGCTTACCAGTAGCTGCAATACTTAACACTCACTCACACGCAGATCATGTGGGCGGTAACGCATACATTGTACATGCAACAGGAGCACAAGTGTGGGCAACTCGTGCCGCTCAAAAATCAATTGAATATCCAGAACTACAAAGCACACTCATTTGGGGAGCAAAACCCTTTAACCGCCTGTTAACTCCTTTTTACAAAGCAGAAACTTCACGCGTAGACCGATTTTTAGACGAAGAACCAACTGCCTTTGAAAATGTAGGCATTCAAGTTATTGCACTTCCAGGTCACTATGCCGATGAAACAGGACTTTTAGTTCATGATGCATCAGATGGAAAAACAATTTTCTTTTTAGGAGACGCACTCTTCGGAACCGAAATGCTCAAAAAGTATTGGATTCCCTTTATGACAGACCCTGCCCTCTTCCGTGATTCAGTAGAAAAGATAGAAAACACACCAGCAGATTTATACATACCGTCACATGGACTTGCGCACACAGAAAAAACAATTCATGAAATTGCCGAACTAAACAAAATGGTAACGCTTGAAACAGAAACACTTATTCGCAACTTATTACGAAAAGGGCCTCTGTCTGCAGAAGAACTTTTAAAACAAGTTGCCGACTATGCAGAAATAAAACTGGGACTGGGTCAATTTTTGCTTATAGGTTCAACCCTCAGATCTTTTTTATCTAGCATGAACAACAGAGGTCTTGTTTCTTACGAATTTGAAAACAACCGCATGCTTTGGTATGCAAAACAAAACTAAGTTTTATTCCTTTGCAAGTTCGTCAATAATTTTAACGCCCTGAGAAGTTCCAATTCTATTTGCACCGGCTGCAACCATTGCCTTAAAATCAGCAACAGTTCGAATTCCCCCAGAAGCCTTTACACCGCATGCTTCTCCAACCGTTTGTCTCATCAGTTTTACCGCATGAACGGTAGCTCCACCTGAAGCAAAACCGGTAGAAGTTTTTACAAAATCCACACCCACACGAACACATTCGTTACAAGCAGCAACAATTTCTTCGTCTGTAAGACAGCAGGTTTCAAGAATAACCTTTAGTAAAACCGCATCTCTTTTTTCTGAATCAGGTCTATGTGCCGAAGAACGAGCAACAGTACGCTTAATGTGTGCAAGCTGAGTTCTAAACGAACGGAACTGATGTGCTTTTAACAAACCAATGTCTGCAACAACATCTATTTCATCAGCACCAGCAGCAATGGCAGCAGAGGCTCCGTAAGCTTTTGAAGTAAGTCCTCCCGCTCCAAGAGGAAAATCTATAACCGTACAGGTTTTTGTTTTTGTTCCCTTAAGAATTTCATGAGCAAGGGTAACATAGGCAGGATTAATGCAAACAGATGCAAAACCATACTTTGCAGCAAGGACACAAAAGGCTTCAACTTCTTCTTTAGTAACATCGGGCTTTAACAAAGTCTGATCAATCATGAGGGCAGCTTTTTTTTGATTTGCATTCATAAGGGCAGTATAGCACATTGTATTGGCAGCTGTAAAGAAAGTCACCAAGACAAAACATAATGCATTTTTTGCTTTACCTTTTTGTAAGTTGTGTGTTATACTTATGACAACCTATTAAACAGCGAGGTATGATATGGCTTACAAAGTATCAGACGAATGCATTAACTGTGGCGCTTGCGAAAGTGAATGTCCTTCAGAGGCAATCAGCGAAGCAGACGGAAAACGCGTTGTTGACGCAGATAAATGTGTCAGCTGCGGAAGCTGTGCTGCTGTATGTCCTGTAGAGGCAATTGCAGAAGCATAATGCTTATGGGCAGATGTGGTTTCAGCAAATGAGCCGCCTCTGCCCTACTTTAGGTTTAAATAGTTATGCTTTCTTCTATCGCTAAGGGATACAAAAAACTTTTTTCCACACTTGCAGTCATTATTCTTTTGGCACTCTGTTCGTTAGCACTTGCAAGTCTTGTCGTTTTTCCTTTATGGAAATGGGCAACAAGTCATGCAGCAAGTTACTCAATTGTTATTCTGAGCCTCATTACACTCTCTCTTATTTTTTTACTTTTCAGAAGCGCAAAAAAAATGGGTTTTTCAACCTTCAGCCACAAAGCACTTACATTTCTTTGTCTTATATGTGGAATAGGACTCTTTCTTTTCTTCTTGTACCGAGGGAACCGTAGCGCAGCGTTAATTACCATACCGCTTACACTTGTTGCATACGGAATATGTGCTTTTGGATTTAGCAAAAAATGAACAAAGCCTTGCGCCTTATTACTTTTATTTTCACCTTTTCTCTTTTTCCACTTGCAATCTACGCTCAAGGTTTTGCCCGCATTCCAGAACTTTCTTCTAGAGATGTGGTGTTCAAGCAATATCAAGATGAAATTGAAAACAACAACAAAGCCTTGGCAGCCGCAAAAACACCCTGGCTTAACTTTTACACATATATTGCAAACGAAGAAGACACGCTCCTTACCCTTGCACCACGTTGTTCTCTCTTGTACGACACCATTGCAACTTTAAACGGAATAACCAGCATGCAAGAGTCACTGGCAGGAAAAACGCTTTTACTCCCAACCATGCAAGGACTCTTTATACCACAAGACCCTCAGGGAACTATGGAAATTTTGGTAGCAGAACAACACGCACTTTCTATAACCGACACAACACTTTGTCTAAGCCTTAACGGAAGAAAATTTTATTTTTTACCAGACCAACGCTTTTCTTCAACAGAAAGACTTTTCTTTTTAGACAGTGCTTTTCGACTTCCCCTTGCACACAGTGTACTTACTTCCCAATACGGCATGAGAGTAAGCCCCATAAGTGGAGCATGGAAATTTCACAACGGAATTGATATGGCAGCTCCTGTGGGAACCAGTGTCTTTGCCTGTAAGAGTGGCACCGTTTTACGCATACTCAAAAATGACCCCATCTACGGAAACTGCATTACAATATCTCATGACGGAAACCTCACAAGCATATACGCTCACCTGGATACAGTGGCAGTAAAACAAGGAGAGCGTGTCCGTTCTGGAGATAGCATAGGAACAGTTGGCGTGACAGGGGCAACTACAGGACCACACTTACATTTTGAACTAAGACAAAACGGAGACTCTGTAGACCCCTATTCATACATACCAACCTTACCTAAATAAAGAATAGCTCTAGTCAAAATGGAGATTTTTTGCTATACTGAGGGTGGATGAAAGGACTTTGCATAAAACACTTTCGTTTTTTAATTTTCTCTGCATGTACACTCTTGCTGTCAAGTCAGGCACAGGCAATGGAAAGTTTTCGCGTACACAAAACAGTACTGGTTACCCTTCCGTCCTCTGCAGAAAGCCAAAGTGTAGAAGCCACTTGTAACGACGCAGTTGCCATCATCCTTCCAGAAGATAAAACCTACATTCAAGGCGTAGAAATTTCGGTAAAAGTTCCCCAACTGGTTGCAGAGTGGCATGACAGTGTTGCTTGGTTCATTTACACAGGCATTCAGCCCCGTCCTACCGAAAAACGCATAGACTACAGCGGAGAAAGAGCCCATGTAGGAACTTTTGGAGTTTCTCTCAGAAAAACAATTCAGATTCCCCTCGTACAGAACAATACCATTCGCCGCGATGCCTATTCAGAATACCTTTCACTTGTTCCGCCCGAAGAAGACGGCATGATTTTTTTCCGCATGCAACTTGCCATGAAGGGAACGCCCAACGACTTAACTAATGCAAAGTTTGAAATTACCGTTCGTCCCCTTCTTATAGACAAAGGAAAACTTCACCTAAGTACAAAAGCCCCCGATTCGGCAGAAGTTCAGCCTTACACTGTATTTATAGACGGAAAAGCAGTTTCTGACATAGAAAACCAACTCTTAGACACGGGTGTGCATACACTCAGTCTGGTAAGCGACAGTTACCGTAACGAAGTACGCACTTTTACCATTTCTCAGGCAAAAACAACAGACCTTACTGTTCAGTTTAGAGACATTACCCCACTTTTACTTATTGCAGCCCCAGAAGGAACTCTTGTCTTCCTTGACGGAGAACCTGTTTCTAACATTAAAGAACCTGTCGCTGTTTCACAAGGAGAACATTCAGTACGCTTTACCGTAGGCGATTACGAAGTGGTAAAACAGGTTTCAGCAGTAAACGGACGCACCTATACCATTGCCGTAAACCTTGATGCAAGCATATCTGAATCAGAATAAGTACACTTGCTGCGAAAAAAGCTCAAGATTTTGACATTTACGCCGATATTATAAGTGTCGGGCGTTCAATTTTATCCCCTCCCACCCATTGGCGCTCGACTGCCTGATGGGCATGGCCGGCGCTCTGCCGGCCTTTTTTTTGCCAAAGTAGCAAGCGCTTGTTTTGTTCCACCGTTAGAAGGGCATTCTCTATTCCTACTACAGTTGCCATTCTCATTCTACTTGTCATAG
>DMQP01000213.1 GCA_003455655.1 Treponema sp.
GGATGCATTTGTGTTGTCCTTGCTTAACGCTTTTTTTGCATGAAAAAAATTTCTTGACAAGTGGGAATTTGCATGAGATACTATATCTGATAGTGATACTATCAGTGTAAAACCAAAACTATCAGATTTTGTCTGCGGAGGTTTCAAATGCGAAAGATTCTGCCCCTTTGTCTTGCTTTTACTCTTGTCCTTTTTTCACTGTGCGGATGCGGCGTTAGCTCGTCAGAGAGTGTTTCCCTTTCTTACGGCTGGTCATATTCCCTTGTCTCTGGGGATTTTGCACCCTCTGTCCAGTCAGAGCCAAAAGAAGTGCTTTCCTTTACAGACAGCGTAAACTTTATCCCCTTGCCAGACGATCAGCTTGCTCTTCTTGAAACCTTGCTACCCGAAAAGGAAGGCGAAGTTTGGCTAAAGAAAACAGTCTACCTTCCCTCTTCCCTCAAAGGACAGGACCTAAGCCTCTACTTGGGACGGGTCTCCATGGCTGACGAAACTTGGTTCAACGGAAGCTACATAGGCGGAGAAGGCACATTCCCTCCTCAAGAATTTAGTGCATGGAACGATGTGCGCCTCTACCACATTCCAGGAACAGCCGTTAACTGGGAAGGTGAAAATGTAATCCTTGTGCGCATAAGGGTAAACGGAGAAGGCTCCATAGTTGCCAACCCCTTCATTGGTGCAACAAGACAGGCAAAATATGCAGGACTTCTGGAGGCCTTTCTTAACAGCCGCCTTAACTTGCTCTTTGCCTTTGCCATGCTCATTATCGCCGTCTACCACATCATTCTGTATGCAAAGAGACCCAGCGAGCATGAAAACATTGTCTTTGCAGTGCTGAACATAGTTTCCGCCCTATACATGTCTGTCTTTTACCTTACAGAAATTCCTGGTCTGCCCTGGAAAGGTATGTCCTTCCTCTGGTTCCAAAAGATTTTCTCCAGCTGTCTGCCCTTCCTTATTGTGCTTCTTGTGCCCACTTTTGTAAACAGCTTCCTTAAGCGCCGTGACCACATTGCAGTTTTAATAATTCGCTTCGTACTTTTTGCAGTTCCCGTGGTGCTTTCGCTCATAACACCAGATTATGTTCAGCTTAGGGCTGTCCGTCCCCTGCTCCAGTTGCTTCTTATTCCTCCAGTAATCTATACCCTAGCCCTAATTATTACGGCTGTGGCTAAGAAAAAGAATTATGCAGTTCCCCTGCTGTTGGGATTTTCGCCCATGGTACTAACCTTGCTTGTAGACCTTCTTCTGCACAATCTTCTTGGACAGTACATAAAGGGCTTGGGAGACCTTCCCTACTTTACCGCCTACGGATGGCAGCTTGTAATCCTTGCACTGCTTTTTGTCCTTGCGTCAAAGTCTTCCTCAGCCTTTATTCAGGTTGAAGATTTGAATCAGAACCTTGAAAAGAAAGTTGCCCAGAGAACGGACGAACTTACCCGAGCAAATGCGGAACTTGAGGATGCAAACAGAAGGGCCGCCCGTGACCTTAAGCTAGCCTCCTTTGTACAGCAAAGTTTTTACGCCCGCTCAGTTCCCTCAGTTGACGGCTGGGACATAGCCCTCTACTTCAAGCCCATGTCGGGAGTTTCTGGAGATTTGTACGACTTCTTTACAAAGGGAAGAACCCTTGAGGGCTTAGGACTGTTTGATGTTTCTGGACACGGAATTTCTTCGGGTCTTGTAACAATGCTTTCAAAAACCATAATAGACCGAGTTTTTGCCGCAGAATCGGGACAGCCTGTTTCCAAGGTAATGGCAGACATTAACCACGAACTTATAGAGGCAAAGGGTGACATTCAAAATTACCTTACAGGTGTGTTGGTACGCATAAAGGGTGACCGTGTGGAATATGTAAACGGAGGTCATCCCCCTATCTTCTACCGAATGGCAAACGGCAGAGTTGTGCCTGTGGAAGTTCCCAACGCATCTAACGAGGATTCTGGCGGAATAATTGGCATGGCAGGCATAGAGCCAGAATTTAAAGGCATTCAGTTTACCATGAAGAGTGGAGACGCTCTTATAATGTATACAGACTGCCTTTCAGAGTCTTCTGGCGAGGCAAACCCAGAGCAGTTCGGTTACCAGCGCATCATGGAGGCCTTTAGCGCAAGCGGCGGTTCTTCGGCAAAGCAGAAACTGGAATCCGTACTGTCGGCTCACGCAGCCTACATGGGCTCTACCCCTGCAAACGACGACCTTACGGTAATAGTTCTGCAGAAGAAGTAAAAGTCTGTGCAACAATATATTGTAAACCGTGTCTAAATATAGTATAAGGTACAAATGTATGCGTAAAAACAAAGTTTGGTCTATTTTTACTACTATATGTATGTTTTGGTTGATAAGTTGTGAAACTCAACTGTTACCCCTCCCTACAGGCACTCGGGTTCAGACTGCGCGTTCTGCTGCTCCCGAACATTTTGTTGCAAGCCAGGGAAGAGAGAAAATTCATTTGTCTTGGTCCGCAACTGCTGGTGCACAGGGCTACCGAGTATATGCTTCTGAACGCCTTACGCCAACAGAAGATAGTTTTGTTCAAGTAACCTATGTAAGTGCAAGTGAAAGTCCTTCTGTAGAAATTGATGTTCTGCCAGGAAGCGAAGCCTGGTACAGGGTAAGTGCTATTCTTCAAAATGGAACAGAAACGGTTCCTGGAGAAAGTGTTCGTGCTACCTCTTTAGCAGAACCTGAAATAACTCAAATTGAAACTGATGCCGAAGATGCTACAAAACTTACTGTCTATTGGAATATGTCAAATTGTCGCGATGACACATATCGCAGTAAAACCAGTTATACTATTACCTGTACTTCTGCAATTGATACGGTTACCAAATATGTTAATGCTCTTGACCTGAGCGAAACTCAGTATACGGTAACAGGGCTTGCTGCTCACACCTCATACAAAGTAAAAGTAAGTGCTCGAACAGACTTAGGCGACGAAGCAGAAAGTCCAGAACTGACAGCAGAAACGCTTCATGCTTTGCAACCAAGTGCTGTTATTGCTTTGACAGGAAGTTATGGAAATAGTACTAGTGGAATATCTTTGAGTTTTGTTTTGCCAGAAGATGCTGACATGCAAAATAAAGAAGAACTCACTTTTGAAAAGGCACCGCTTTACTTTACTGTTTTAAGAAAACTTTCTTCTGATGGCGATGACGCATGGGAAGTAATTAACGGTGGAAATCGTATTTCGTATATAGCTGATGATTCGGGAAATGCAACTTGGACAGACACAAATGTTCCCCAGCAGGGAGTGTGCTATGATTATAAAGTTCAGTCGCATATAGACCTTGCACAATTCTGTGCTAGTAAAGGCATTTCTACCCAAAACAATTACAGCCAGTTGCGTAGTAAGTACAACTACATGGAAACATCTTCTAGTTCATTTGCAAAAACCTTTGGCTGGAGTATGGCAAATCCGACATTCTCTACAAAGAATTATGAAGCAGAACTGAGTGAAGAAGATGATGCTGTCTATGTTTCTGCGAGTGCGGGATTATCTTTTGCATGGAACAATTTCCTTCTGACATCAGACATTCAGAATGCAAACCTCGCCTCTCAGTACAAGTTCCTCTTGTATGAAAACATGACACCTTTCTCTTGTGATTCTGAAAAAGCAAATTCGTCTAAACTGATTAAAATCTTCACTTCTGTTGCAGCTGTAAACGAATATACTCGACAGTTTAATTTGTCTGACGGAATAAACGGTGACCGCGGTATGTATACATACACCATGTACATTGTGGGAGCAAACGAAGCGGTTCCTGAAATTGATAGCACAGAAGTTCCTGCTCTTGTTTTTACAAGTGTTACTACAACGCCAGCTCTTGCGGTAAGCGATAATGCAGGCACTATTGAAGATTTTACTGTTGAAGGCGGATACAGCGACAAGTATGTGGTTAGCTGGAAAAAACAGAGTGGATATGAATACACGCTCACTTATTCAGAAACACAAAACGGAGTTCTTACTGCTTCAGATATTGAAGTTGACATAAGTGGTGCAACAGAAAATGCTGGTACAGTCACCTACACTGACAAATCTGTTCCCAAAACAAAAAAAGGTGTTGTTCGAACATATCGATTGACTGCAACAACGGGAGCAGCTTCTGCACCTATTTCAAATACTTCTGAACCCAAAGAATCCTTGGGAACTCCAGAGCCAGAGTTTGATACTGCTCGTCCTACATACGACACTATTACCGTAACATGGGACAGTGTTCAGGCTGCAGCTTCTTATGTGATTCAGCTTGAAAGTGATGCTGCAATTGATGTTATTACTGAAGGCGAAAATGCAAATGTAACTGCTTTTACAGACAGTCTTGGAACTTTGCGTTATGCCTACACTTTTAGTCCTCAGCAGTTAGGAGAACGTGCAAGCAATGCTGCTTTGTCTGGTTTGGGAAATGCAGTTACGGTAAGTGCTCTTTCAGAACATGACGGAGAAGCAACCAGTGGCATTGTTCAGACACGCACCTTAGGGCCTGCAACCTTAGGTCTTAATACTACTGTTGCTCAGTCGTACCGAACTATTACGGTTAGTTGGAATGCAGTTGAGGGTGCAAATGCCTATCAGCTTTTGAGAAAGCGTTGGAAGTCAAATGGTTCTGGTGGTTGGGAAAGCGATGAAGACCAGTGGGAAAGTTTTGTTGTTGACGCAGAAACATATGCAGTAAAAGCTAATGGAGAAACCTATGCTGCAATGTCTGTAAGTTATAGCGGGGGAAAATTTATTCTGAGTGATATTCATACAGACATTCCTGAAGCAGATAAAGAAAGTGCAAGTCAGATGGCAATTACTCAGTCGCGCATTCCTTGGGGAATTCCTATTGAATATATGGTTGTGCCCTTGCGTTCTAACAGCGACTCTTTTAACGGAAGCCAGCTTTCTTCTGATTCACTTACGGTTGAAGGAAAACGTCTTGCTTACAGTGGTTTAAGTGCTTTTGCAAAAAAAGGTTCTGCCGTTGGCTATGGATTAAATGTTCATGCAGATAAAGCAGAAGATCACGAAAAAGTAAGAATAACATGGGACAAACCCTACTGCGAAAATGTAACAATTGTACCCCGTCTCTATCGCCGTATAAGTGGAACTTCTGCTGCCTTTACTCAAGTGTCTGAACAGCTTATAGCTACATCGGTTTCTGTTGATTACATTTGTACTACAGACGAAGAACTGACTAAATCGTATGAATATGCAGTTAAGTATAGAATTTCAAGTATTAATGAATCAGATTTCTTTAGTCAGTCTTATTTCGATATTTTAAGCGAAGTAACAGATGCTAATGGAGAACAAAGCAACGAAGGGTATCCTTTCTACTTGAACAACTTTACTGCAGGAAATGTTCGTGCAGATGGATACGAAGGCTTTACTGAATCGGTTGACTGGAGTAATCCGTGGAATTATGCAATGCGTCAAAATGGTCCTGAAGATGACGGTGAAACACCCGCCTACACTATTTGGGTTAAAAATAAAAACAATTCTTCTGCTTGGTTTAAAATTGCCTCTATGGATACAGAAGGAAATGTAAGACTTGCTCAAGAAGAAGATTGGTTTGAAACAACCATTGACGCTGGACCTTCAAGCGTAACCCTTACTCCTAAAAATGTAAGTAACGAAAGCGGATGCAACAACGGACTTTTAAAAGTCCAGCGAGACTACAAACACTACTACATGATTCGTGCACAAAGAAAGAACAGTGAAGGAAAGACAATCTACACTTACATTGGTCTTGATGAATCCGTATGGACTTACCGGCGGATTAGCGCGGAAGAGTTTGCTAAGTGTGTTACGCTGATTTTGGCGGACGCGACTCACGTGGCAGGAAGCGATGATAAAGAAATTTCTGGTAGTCAAGGTTCTTATTCGGTGTCTTACAATTATAACTGGAAAGTATACTTCGAATTTAAATACACATTGAATAATTATTGTCATAAGTTCACCAGTTCCGTTGGTTCCGAAGCAGAACAGAACTCATTTTTAATTCTTAACTCTAGCAGTATCGGTACAGGTAAGGCCTATGATGCAAAAAATTATTATTTTGGTGAGTCAACTTTTACTGTGACAGGTGCTGATTCGACTACAAAGAACTTAAAGTCTTATAACGGCTCATTGACATTCTCCGCAGGAAAAGATGCGAAAGAGACCAAATATCGTATGTCAGGAACTTACACCGTAAATGATAACAAATATAATTTTCCATCAATAAATGAAAGTTCCGGTGATAAAGGACGAGCAGAATTTGAATCATGGTTCCCATTCCTTTTGGGTGGAAAATTAAGCGACCGCAGTCGTTCTAGTTATGACTCATCTTATCCATGTTGTAATGGAAACTGGTGGCAAGTGAGGGCCGGCGGCACAGAATCAGACTCATTCA
>DMQP01000036.1 GCA_003455655.1 Treponema sp.
GAGCTTTTCAACAAAAACTGGCTTGAGGCAAAGAAAAATCTGTCTATTGTTGACCTTAACGAAACTCACCTTGAAGGTAAGGCCGATGAAACAACACTGTGCCGCGGTGTAGTAGAATGGAAGGGTAAGCAGTACACTGTTGGCGACAAGGGTAATGGTCCTATTGATGCATTTGCAACTGCCCTGGGTGCAACTCCTGCTCCAAAGTTTACTATTACCGCATTCCATGAACATTCAGTTGGTACGGGTAATAATACATCTGCTATTGCCTATGTACAAATTACTTCAGAAGACGGAAATGACTACTGGGGTGCAGGAAAATCTACCAGTGTTGGTAGAGCCGGTATAAATGCCCTTGTTTCAGCACTGAATCAGATATAGTTTTTTCAAAAAAACTGAAAATTTGCGTAACTTTCTGAAAGGGGAGGCGTTATATAGTTGCAAGAGCAAGCTTTATTAGCCACAAAGCAAGTCTTCTGCATCCTCCTCTCCTTTTTTTCCCTCTGTTCTCGTCGAGCAACGGAGGGTTTTTTTATGTAACCTATTGTATAATTCAACTAAAAATTGTATAATTATTGAAATATATTGCTAAAAGATTGCATATTTTTGCATCCAAAGGGGGAATCAATGCAGGACGATTTGTTAAAAAGCATGGAGTTTATCAATTCACTTTCTGAATTTGCTAAAAACAACGACCCAATTGATCCTTCTCTCTACCAAAAGTATGACGTTAAGCGTGGTTTGCGCTATGCAGACGGTCGTGGCGTTTTAGTTGGTCTTACTCGCATTGGTGATGTTGTTGGTTACGAAATAGACAAAGATGGAAACAAAATTGCTGTTCCTGGAAAACTCATTTACCGTGGCTACAATGTAGAAGATATTGTTCACGATGCAGAAAAACACCATCAGTTTGGTTACGAACAGTGTGTCTACTTGCTTTTGTTTGGACAGTTGCCTACTCAAAAACAGCTTGATACTTTTACTGAATTTTTGGGTTCACAGCGCATATTGCCACCTAACTTTACAGAAGACATGATTATGAAAGCTCCCTCCAGCGATATTATGAATAAAATTGCTCGCGGAGTTCTTGCTTCTTACTCTTATGACGCTGCTCCCGAAAACCGAGACCTTCCTTCTGTTTTGCGTCAGTGTATTGAACTTATTGCTCGCTTTCCCACACTGGCAGCTTATGGATATCAGGCAAAGAGGCGCTACTATGACGGAAAGAGCATGTACATTCACAATCCAGACCCTCATTTAAGTACTGCCGAAAACTTTTTGCGCCTTATCCGCAGTAACAAAAGCTATACTCGTCTTGAAGCAGAAATTCTTGACCTTGCACTTATTCTGCATGCGGAACACGGTGGCGGTAATAACTCTTCTTTGACTATTCATGTTGTTTCTTCCGCAGATACAGACACTTATTCTGCTGTGGCAGCGGCTGTTGGTTCTCTTAAAGGTCGTCGTCACGGAGGTGCAAACATTCGTGTTATGGACATGATGGATGACATCAAAAAACATGTAAAAGACTGGTCTAACCGCACTCAAATTACAGACTATTTGCGTAAAATTGCAAACAAAGAAGCCTTTGATCATACTGGTCTTATTTACGGACAGGGTCATGCTGTTTACACTATAAGCGATCCCCGTACAACGCTTCTTCGCAATAAGGCAGAAGCTCTTGCAAAAGAAAAGGGCTTTGAAGAAGAGTTTAATCTTTATCGTTCAATCGAAGAACTTGCTCCTCAGATTTTGTATGAACGCATTGGCGACAAAAAGAAAATCTGTACCAATGTGGACTTCTATTCAGGCTTTGTTTATTCTATGCTGAACATACCCCGCGAACTTTATACACCACTTTTTGCTATTGCTCGTATTGCAGGATGGAGCGCTCACCGTATTGAAGAGTTGGTTGCAGGAGGACGCATCTACCGCCCAGCATACAAAAACGTAAGCGAAGAGCGCACCTATGTTCCCATTGACGAACGCACCGAAGTTACGCCTAAGCCAACAGTTCAAAAAGACGAAGGCATTGTTACAAGCGGTCCCTCTGACTAAAAGTAAAATTTGCTTGCTCATTTTCTGAACCAGTGGTATAATATCCTTTATATTTACGAGGGAAGGAGAGAGTTTATGAGAGGATTTTCACGCGTCGAGGTTATTGTTTCTGCTGATTCAATTGACGGAAAGGGTCCAGATTCTGTTTTGGTAAAAAACGGCTGCCTTTCTATGGAAATGTCTGGTTTAGACATAGTGCTTGACCTTATGCCCAAAGGTAGCAATGTGCTTGTTACCGCAACTGGTCAAATGAGAAGCGAAACCGTTCACCGCTTAAGCCATTTTATTGCTTCATCTCATACTTTTGTTGTAGTTGACCTTAGTCAAGTTACAGGTTTTTTTCCAGTAACAGACAGTCCTTTTAGAGCTAACCCTAACTTATACGGCATACGCTTTCCACATAATTTACCAGAACTAACCCCAGAATCCTTTGCTTTTTGTCCAACTCTTGTTTCAGTTGAACTTCCTGCAAGCGTTAAAAGTGTGGGTTCCGGCGCATTTAAGGGCTGTTCATCGCTTACTCGTTTGTCTTTTGCCGATTTCGAGGGCTGGAAATATGTGAAAGAGGGAAAGGTTGTCGAATCAGTGGAAGATTTGTCGCGGCCACTGGTGAATCCCTCATATTTTACCGAAGCTGACAGTCCCTATGTTGACCTGGAGATTTTTAAATAAGTTTCGATTTTTCTTGACGATTTGCCCCCTGTTTTAGTATCTTTCCTGTAGTTATATAGTATAGAAAAGATAGGACTTGAAACAATGAGCGAAACGGAACAGGAACAGACAGCAGAAGAAAATCAAACTGAACAAAATCAGCAAGAAGCACAAAATCAGACTGAACAAAAACCAGAAGAAACAGTCTCTGAAGATGGCGAAAGCAATCAAGAAGAGGTCGCTTCGGAAGAAACTGCTCAACCCACGATTGAATCTCTTCAAAATCAAATTGCAGCTTTGGAAAAAGAACGCGACGACTACAAAGACAAGTGGATGCGTAGTGTTGCAGACTTTCAGAACTTGCGTAAAAGAGCTGCACAAGAAAAACAAGAAGCCTTTGACTACGGAAACGCTAGCCTCCTAAAAGATTTGCTTGACAGTTTGGACAATTTTGACCGAACCGTAGAAGCTGCTGCAAATGCAACTGATGCAAAAAGTATTGCAGATGGCGTTACCATGATAAACAAATCTTTGGTAAGCATGCTTGAAAATAAATACAATCTTGTTGCCTACGGAGCAGAAGGCGATCCCTTTGACCCGGATATTCATGAAGCAATCGGAAAAGTTGATGAAGATGTTGCCGAACCTGTTCTCAAAGCAGTATATTTGAAGGGCTATAAACTTAAAGATAGAGTAATTCGTCATGCAAAAGTGATGGTTGCGCTTCCTTTAGAAAAAGCATCATCTTAAGCATATATAGTTATTAGGAGTAAGGATATGGGAAAGATTATTGGTATTGACTTAGGAACAACAAACTCTTGTGTTGCCGTTATGGAAAACGGTGAGCCTGTTGTAATCCAGAATGCAGAGGGTGGACGTACCACTCCATCAATTGTTGGCTTTACTGCAAAAGGTGACCGCATTGTAGGTCTTCCTGCAAAAAACCAAATGGTAACTAACCCCAAGAACACTGTGTATTCAGTTAAACGTCTTATTGGACACCGCTTTGGAGAACTTAAAGGCGAAGCAACAAAACTTCCCTACACAATTCTTGATCATGGCGATGATGTTCGTGTTCAAGTTCAGGAAAACGGAGCAAACAAGGAATTCAGCCCTCAGGAAATTTCTGCTTTTATCCTCCAGAAGATGAAGAAAACAGCAGAAGACTATTTGGGCGAAACTGTTACCGAAGCAGTTATTACCGTTCCAGCATACTTTAACGATGCCCAGCGCCAGGCAACAAAAGACGCAGGTAAAATTGCAGGTCTTGATGTAAAGCGCATTATTAACGAACCTACCGCAGCATCTTTGGCCTTTGGTTTCAAGAGTGACCAGAAAAACGAAAAAACAATCGCTGTATACGACCTTGGTGGCGGTACATTCGATATTTCTATTTTGGAACTGGG
>DMQP01000161.1 GCA_003455655.1 Treponema sp.
TATTTGGGAATGCAGATGGCTTACATACGTCGTCCCGATTCAATCAGCGAATATGACCTTATTACCAATCCCACAAGCTACATGGACTACATGCTTGAAGCATCCCCCATGCGTCGTGCAGTAGGAACAGAAGCTGTCAACATTATTTCTTACGGAGAACCCACTTACCAGTCAACACACATGGACAACTTAGGTCGTCAGTGGCTTGTACTGCAGTGGGATGTTCCCTGGGCAGATGTAAGTGTCCTCGCTTATGCACTTCCCCTTCCTGAGGGAATTTTTGTCATGTCTGTTTACGATGAAGTAAAAGATATTGAAAACGGCTGGAACACCGATATGCCTTACTTAACAGATTTCTGTATTCCTCCCTACTTTGGAACGGTTCGCCAGTGGAACGAATATCTTTCTCTTCCAGAAGATATATACCCGCGCCACCAGTTACTTGCCGATGTAGATTTTGCCTACAGTCCAGAAGATTTTCTTATGCATTTTGGAAAAGTAAATGTAGAACTTGATCCAGAAATTGTTAAGGCAGATAATACCGAAGAAGACGAATTCTGTATTGCTTACATTTACGAACGAGACAGAAAAGCAGGTCTTAAACAAACGGTCAATGCAGTTGCTATTGCTACAAACGAAAACACCAATGACTACCACTACTTCCAGGTAATGCATGTCAAACAGCCAGCAAGCAGTGCAGCCCGTCAGACAAGAGACCATTACCGTCAGATGGAAACACAAAGTTCTTACTACAACGGAGAACCTTTTGCAGACGGACAGAACACCTACTGCTATGTCATTTACAACATTACCGATACAAGCCTTGACTTTTTGAGTCTTGAACTGCAAGGTCCCAATCGTATAGAAGACATGGAAAAATACAGAGATTCTGTACTGGACGCTTTAGGCGTAAATCGATAAAATAAAGTTACTTCAATATAAAGGTTTAAAAGAGGCATAAAATGGATTTTGTTGAATCAATGAAGAAAAAAGCTAAGTCCTACGGCAACAGTTTGGTTTTACCCGAGGGAACAGAAGACCGCACCGTTGTTGCAGCAGCCACAATCGCTAAGGAAAAACTTGCTCGCTCTGTTATTCTCTTAGGAAAAAAAGATGACATTTTGAGTGTTGCAAAAAAGAACTGTGTCGAACTGGGTCAAGGAATTGAATTCATCAATCCCGCAGAAAGTGAATGGAAAGACAGCTTTGCAAATGAATACTATGAACTGCGCAAGGCAAAGGGCATGACACCCGAAGAGGCAGCAAAAGGCATGGAAGACCCACTTAAATTTGGTGCTATGATGGTTCGCATGGGAAAAGCCGATGCTATGGTTTCAGGAGCCCTCAGTTCTACTGCAGATTTGTTGCGTGCAGGTTTAACCATTATTAAAACCGCTCCGGGAACAAAAACAGCTTCTTCTTGTTTCGTTATTGATACTCATGATCCAAAATGGGGACAGGATGGTCTTTTGGTATTCTCTGATTGTGCCGTTGTTCCTAACCCAACAGGTGAACAGCTTGCAGACATTGCTCTTTCTGCAGCTCAGTCTTGCCGCGATCTTTTGGGAACAGAACCCGCAGTTGCAATGCTTTCATTCTCTTCAAAAGGAAGTGGTGGAAAAATTGACGATGTGCTTAAAGTTCAAGAAGGAGTTCGCATTGCTAAAGAAAAAGCTCCAGACCTTCTGCTTGACGGAGAACTGCAGGCCGATGCAGCACTTATTCCCGAAGTTACCGAACGCAAAGCACCTGGCAGCCCTATCTGCGGAAAAGTAAATACACTTATTTTCCCCGATCTGAATGCAGGAAACATTGGTTACAAACTTGTTCAGCGTCTTGCCCATGCAGATGCTTACGGTCCTATTCTCCAGGGATTTGCAAAGCCTATCTCTGACTTAAGCCGTGGCTGTTCTGCTGAAGACATTGTAGTTACTTCTGCAATCACACTGGTTCAGGCAGGCAAAAAATAAAAGCATTACGACTTGCACTTGCTGTATCCGTCTGCTTACTGTCTGTATCTTGTCAAAGTACACATCGACACTTTGCAGACGGAACTCCCGTCCTTACCGTTGAAAATGTATATTCCAAAGATTCTCTTTCTGTTATGTTTGGTGGTGACATTATGCAACACAAGCCCAACTACGCATACGGAAATTTCAGCGCTATTTGGGAAGACATTGCTCCTTTGGTAAACTCCTGTAATTTGGGTATAGCAAATCTTGAAACTCCTGTCGTAAACTCAAAACCCTATGACACCTACCCTACTTTTAACACACATGATGAATATGTACAGGCAGCAATTAGTGCAGGCTTTAATGTATTTTCAACTGCAAACAATCACACAAACGACCAAGGCTTAAAAGGAATTCGCGAAACAAAAACATATTTTGAAAGCTTACGCGAAAGAACAAAAGATTCCCCAAGGCCCATCTACGAAAGCGGAGTAAAAGACAGTCCAGAAGCAGACTTTACCTATGAACTTATTGAAGTTAACGGTTGGAAAGTTCTTTTTCTTGCCGTAACAGAAATTTTAAACAGACCCGATTATGCTTCTTACATAAATTATATTCCTGCAAACGCATCAGCTCGCACAAAGTTCAACAACTACTTACAAAAGTTAAGGGAAGAAAATCCCTGCGATCTTTTTGTGCTCAGTTTTCACTGTGAAGAACCAGAATATGATCAAAGCATAACTCAATCACACCGCACACTCTACCATCAATTTTTAGACAGTGGAGTTGATGTCGTTCTTGCAAACCATCCTCATGTTGCAAAAAACTGGGAATTAGTTCAGTACCAACAAACAGGAACATCTAAACTTATTTTTTACGCAATGGGAAATACTATTAGTGCACAGCGGACTTCTCCATCTTTTAACGCACCAGACACAAACCGCGACTACACAGGAGAAGGCTATCTTGCGCAAGTTCGTTTCGAAAAAAACGCAAACGGAATTTGCATCACTCATATAAACCCCATTCTCATAACAACATACATACGAACTGACGGAATGTTCGTCATTAAAAAACTTGACGATGCATTCATTACTTATCTTTTACAGCAGGAACGCACTAAGTGGGCGACCTACCTTACACAAAGAAGAAATCTTATGGAAAAAACAAAAGGAACCGTAACATGGCAATAGATTATAAATCACTTCCCGTATATGAACAAAAACAGCGCATATTAGACTGTCTTAAAGACAACCAAGTAATTGTTGTGCAAAGTCCAACTGGTAGCGGAAAAACAACACAACTGCCAGTCATACTTCACGAAGCAGGCTACTCTGCAAACGGAGTTATAGCGGTAACACAACCGCGTCGCATTGCAGCTTTAAGTGTAAGCGAATTTATTGCAAAGCAACTGCACACTTCTTACCCCGGACTTGTGGGATACAAAATGCGCTTTGAAGATAAAACCGACAGTACAACAAAAATTAAAATCATGACCGACGGAATCTTACTGCAAGAAATGAAGCTAGATCCGTGGATGAGTAAATACTCTGTCGTTATGGTAGACGAAGCACATGAACGAAGTTTGAACATAGACTTTGTACTGGGACTTTTAAAGCGTGTTCTTGCAGAACGAAAAGATTTTAAAGTCATTGTTAGTTCTGCAACTATGAACGCAGAAGCCTTTAGCCAATACTTCGGAGGATGTCCTATTGTAACTATAGACACACAAGTCTTCCCTGTTACCATGGTCTATGATCCTCCTGCTGTAGCCGCAAGTACACTCAGCGAAAATGCATGCGATGCTCTTCTTACCAAAATTGAACAGACAATCGATCGCGTTTTAGACAATCATGACGACGGAGACATTCTAGTATTTTTACCTGGAGAAAAAATAATCAAAGACTGTATGCAGCGTCTGTACACTGCTCCTTTTCATTCACGCATTCATATTGTTCCCCTGTACGGAAGACTTCCCAAAGAAGAACAAGAAAAAGTATTTGACAGCGCACCTTTTGGAAAAAAGAAAGTTGTCTTAAGCACTAACATTGCAGAAACATCTGTTACCATTAACGGCATAACAACAGTAATAGACTCAGGACTTGCAAAACTTAACTTTTACAATCCACGCACTTTTACATCAAGTCTAAATGAAACGCCAGTAAGCAAAGCAAGTTGTGCTCAGCGAAGAGGCCGTGCAGGAAGAACAAAACCCGGTTCTTGTTACCGTTTGTACACCAGACAAGATTTTGAAACTCGAAGCGAATACACCACCGAAGAAATTTACCGAACAGATTTAAGCGAAGTTGTATTGCGCATGTCTGAACTAGGCATTACCGACTTTGACAAATTTGATTTTATTTCTCCACCAGGAAAGGAAGGTCTTATAGGAGCGGCAGAAACACTGAATATGCTTAAAGCCATTGAAAAAGATGGAAGTTTAAGCAACATAGGAAAACTTATGGTAGAGTTTCCACTTGAACCGCGTGTAAGCCGCATTATTGTAGAAAGCATTTTGCACTACCCCGATGTTCTTGAAGAAGTACTTATAGCAGCAGCTTTCTTAAGTGCATCTTCACCCTTTGTATTGCCAGTGGGAGAAGAAATGGACGCTCGAAAAGCACATCATGCCTTCCGCGACATGCAAGGAGACTTTGTAAGTTACGTAAAAATTTTCCGCACTTATGTAAGCATGAAAAACAAAGAACGATTTTGCAAAAACAACTATCTTGACGAACGAGTCATGGCAGAAATTCTTAACATTAAAACTCAGCTTGAAGAAATAGTTTCAAACCGTATGCAACTTCCCATAACTTCTGGTGGTAGCATGGACAACTATCTTTGCTGCATTGCTTCGGGAATGATTCAGTTTGTGTGTATTCGAGAAGGAAGAGAATCTTACAGAAGTCTAACAGCAGATCACATTCAGTTACATCCTGGTTCTTCTATGTTTAGAACAAATCCGCTTTACATTGTTGCAGGAGAAATTGTGCGCACAAGCCGCATGTTTGCCATGAGTGTCTCTCCACTTACAAAACATTTACTTGACCAAATAGATCCAACGCTTGAATCACAGCTTACTTCTCTAAGATCTAAAAACAGTCGCTTCCTTTCTGGAAACCTTGAGTATTCTGGAAGTACCTTCCGTGATTCAAATCAAAAAGTGGGTAAAAACGACAGTCGCTTTGCAAAAAAGTTAGACAAAAAGAAAGACGAAAACACTATATCTTTTGGCGGAAAGCAGTTTAACATAGAAAAAGTTAAAGGCAAAAAAACCGTAAAACTTATGTGGCATGACTTAAAAGAAGCAGCTCATAACGAAAAAAACGAAAACTTACTTGCACAAATTGGAGCCTTAAAGGGAACCGTTGTTATGTCTAAAGGCTCTACTTTGCTTGCAGGAGAAAAACTTGAAGTCATTATAAAAGTTGCAAAAACACTAAACCTTGAACCCATAGAAAGTGGAAAATGGCCTCGCAACAAGAATATCAGTATTGAAGAAAATGCTGACACTTTGATTAAGAGCATAGACTGTCTTATGCGCGTAACAATGGCAAAAGCTTCGTCTAAAGAACTGGGCTTTGTTTGTCTTTTTACCGACGGAAGAGGTACTTACTGGTACAAAGTTTCACGAGGTTTTGCAACAGCATTAAACGAAAGTCTTTCTTCTCTTGAAAAATTGATTGATGATCTTTCGGAAAAAGATTTTGTAACTGTTGAACAAAAGGCAAAAATAAACATTATGTACCGTGTGCTCAACAGTCTCTATGAATAAAAGAAATTACAAAGAGTCAACCATTTGAAGAATGCGCTTTGCTTTTTCTGCATTAGCATTTTTCTTTGGCTTTTTGTTTCCAGACTCTTCTCCTTCTGCACTTTCTCCGTCTTGTTTAGAAATTTCTACAACAGCGTCACGAACAGACTCATACTTTCCTTTAGCCCAAATGTCTAAACCTGTACCCTGAGTAGAAACATCAGAACTCTTTAAGTATTCGGCACAAATGTCTGCAAACTCGGGGCGGCCGTACTTAGCAAATTCTTTACCCAGAGCATAGCGAAGATTTTTCTTTAGGTCAGAAGTAAGAGAATCTTTTGCCAAAGCAATAATTTCTTCTGTTCCTGCGTGATTGTATTCAAGCAAAGCACTTGCAACGGTTGCCTTGGTAGTGTCTGACGGTTTTTTGTCTGTTAAAACAGAAATAAGATAGTCATTACCTTCTTTTGTATTTAAGAAAGCAATAGCATCGTAACATTTGTTTTTTACAACAGCTTCTTCTTTGGTATCTTTGCAGCGGTAAATTAAAAAAGGAACAGCATCTGAAAGTTCAAGCGACTTTACAGCAGCAACAGCTTCAAGTCTAACTTTGTACTGAGTGTCACGCAAAGCTTGAAGAATAACTTCTGATGTTTCTGCATCATGGAAATGAGAAAGACCTTTAATAACATAGACACGGAAGTTTGCATCATCAGATTCAAACAGTTCTATAAGAATAGCTTTACTTTCTTCTAGTTCCATAGCACCAATTGCTTCTGCTGCATACATGCGAACAAAAGAATTTTCATCTTCGTCTTGGGCAATTTCTGAAAGTTTTTTCCACGTTTGAACAGCTTTAATTTTTCCCAAAACACGCATAAGAGACTGACGCTGGGCAAGGCTTAAGTCATCGCGATCAAGAAAATCTGCAAGGTAGAGCGCTTCATTTGTTCCACCTACATCGCCCAAAGTGCTTAGTGCTTGAGTAAAATAATCTTCGTCTTCACGGTCAACTAAATCTATAAGACCAGGAATTGCTTCTTTACACTTTACGGCAGAAATGTAAGTCATACATTCAGACACGATTGCTTTCTTTGTGTCGTAAGGGTCGTTAATAACTTCACATGCATAATCAGAAAGACAAGGGTCTTCTATTTTTGAAAAGTAAGTAAGAATTTTCTGACGAACAGAATTACTTTTTGTTACATGGAACAAATCGTAAATGTCATCGACAAAGCGAACATCTTCGTTTTTAGTTAATTCGTCAATAAGGTCGCTAATGTTTTCTTCAAGGCCATATTTGAAAGTGTCGTGTGTATTCTGAACATAATCTTCGGTTGAGGTGCTGGAATTTTTTGCATTTTGTTCACGGCGTTCTTCTGATTTTTCTGAATCTTCGGCAGAAATAGCACGAGGACGCTGACTTTGAGGAACTAATTTTTCAGGATAGGGCACATATTTGAGTTCTTCGGTGTTTTCTGCTTCTACAGAAAGTTCTGTTTCGTCTTGGTCCCCATCTGCTTCTGTGGCAGAAAGAGAAAAAAGAATAAAACCTACACATACGCATAGTATAATTTTTTTCATACCGAACCTCCTGTCCTCACTAATCAAACAACACCCGAGTTGAATTGTTTCAAAAATTCTTCGCGATACTGAGCAAATCGGTCTTCGTTAATTGCTTGGCGAATTTCTTTTAACATGTTGTTTAAGAAATAAATGTTATGATAACTTGCCAGCATAGAAGACAAAATTTCTTGTTCCTTAAAAATATGGCGCAAGTAAGCTCTCGTATATGTTCGGCAGACTTTACACTGACATTGACTGTCTAAAGGAGAAAAATCATGAGTAAAGCGTTCTTGTTTTATAGAAAGCATACCATGATGTGTAAAATACGAACCGTTACGCGCATTGCGAGTAGGCAGCACACAGTCAAACATATCTATTCCGTCGGCAACAGCTTCTAAAATGTACTGGGGAGTTCCTATGCCCATAACATAACGTGGTTTGTGACGAGGTAAAAACTGAACAGTGTACTGAAGTTTTTCTGCAAAAACATCTGCGGGTTCGCCTACACTTAAACCGCCAATTGCAATTCCAGGAACATCAAGAGAAGAAACAAACTGAGCACTTTCTTTTCGAAGGTCATCAAAAAAGTTTCCCTGTACAATCGGAAAGAGCATGCCCTTATAACCTTGCTGCACATGCTTTTGCCATTCACTAAGAGCGCGTTTAGTCCAGTCGCTGGTAATGCGCAAAGCTCTTTCTGCTTCACGACGTTCAACTCCCCATGCTGAACACACATCTAATTGCATTTGAATATCGCTGTTAAGTTTAACTTGTGTTTGTACAACATTTTCGGGAGTAAACAAATGCCTGCTTCCGTCTATATGACTTTGAAAGGTAACACCTTGGTCTGTTATTTTACGCAAACCTGAAAGGGAAAAAACTTGAAAACCACCAGAATCTGTCAAAAAGTTTTTGTTCCATTTGGTAAAGCCGTGAAGACCTCCACCCTCTTGCACAATGTCAGCACCTGGTCGCAAATACAAATGATAAGTATTAGCAAGAATAATTTCAAAACCAATTTCATCTAAGTCATCTTTGCTAAGAGCTTTAACAGTTCCGTTTGTTCCCACTGGCATAAAGACTGGAGTTTGCACATCTCCATGAGCAAGATGCATAAGACCGGTACGCGCTAAAGAATGAGCATCTTCATGTAAAACATCAAAAATTGAATCCATACTAACTCCTAAGTTCTTGAATGGCGAACCAAAACGGCACTCAGTACAACAAATAAAAGTACAGGAATCCAAGCACCCATAACAGCAGGAATACTTTCGAATTCAGCCATAAGCATGGTGACCATTTGCACAACATAAAACAAAACTACAGCCGCAAGACTTAAAGCAAGACTTACTAAAAGCACATTCTTTCTTGTTCTTCCGCTTAAACCAATAGCAACAAAAACAACTACAAAGACAACAAAAGGAAACGAAAACTTTTTGTAGTAATTTGCTTTTGCTGCTGCAACAGGAAGTCCATTTCGTTGTTGGCGTAAAATATATGCCTTTGCTTCACGAGCACTTACTTCTTCAACATCAAGTGTATTATTACGGAATGTCTCTGGCGGTTCAATAAGGCGGTCTATGTATACAGAAGAAGGGCTCCCTCGCACAATACTTTTATCTTTATACACATATTCAAAACCATTGCTTAACACCCAGTGATCATCTTGCCAGAGGGCACTGTCTGCAGTAATAATGCGATCTAAATTTCTGTCTTCGTCTCTAAAAACAACGCTTAAAACATAAAGACGAGAAAGTTCGTTGTCGTAGTATTCTGCGTTATACACTACTTTTCCTTCATCTGCCATAATAACAATGTGGTCGTTACTAAAGGTAATGTCTCTGTTAAGTGCTTGTGCTTGAAGCGAAGTTTTTTTTGCATACGAGGGAACAACAACATATTCATCAAATAAAAAAAGACCCACACTCATAATTGCAGAAAGAATTAAAAGAGGCAGCGTAAATTTAAAAAGAGAAACTCCAGAAGCAAAAACTGCAAGCAGTTCGTTCTTAGCATAAAAATCACTTAAGACATAGGCAGTTGCAAAAAGCATGGCAATGGGAACAGCATACCAAAGTGCTTTAGGAATAAAATAAACAGTAATGCGCAAAACCGTTAGCACAGGAACTGCATGAGACATGTAAGCCCAAATGTTTATAAAAATGTCTGCAAGAGAAAGCAGCAGTACAAAAAACAAAAGCGACACAAAGAGAACAGGAATAAATTTCTTAAACAAAAGCTGAAAAAGTTTCATGACCTACGCAACCTCAGGTACAGCCACACGCCCAAAGCTCCTATAACAACATTAGGAGTCCACATAGTCCAAAAACCGTCAAAGCCGTTTGAATAACCCAATTGTTGACCAATCATGGTTGCAGCCCAATATAAAAACGAAATAACAACTCCTATTATCATGCCAACAACTTGTCCATTTTTTTTGCCGAACAAAAGAGCTAGTGGCAATGCAAGTAAGGCAAAGAAAACAGAACCAAAGGGAATGGAAAATTTTTTGTAGTATTCCAAATAGTATGAATTAAGTTGTAGTTTTGTAAACGTTCCGTCAGCTTCGTAAGATTTTATTAAAGACTTTAAGTCGTGGGATGTCATTTCGCGAGGAGAAACTCCGTTTGAATCAGAAAGAATAACTGAGTCAAAAACATTGTAAGACATTGTGTCTGCATCAATTAAGTCGTAAGAAGCTTTGTCTGAAGTATCAAGTTGAAAGACAACAGGAGAATGCATGCTAAGCGTTAAAAGCACACCAGGAAAAGTGGTGCTTATAGCGTCTACATCTTTTGCACAAATGATACGCAGTTGATTGTTTTGCGAAGAGTCCAAAATAATTAAGTCGTCTACATGATTGTCTTTTGCCTCTCCCATAACCAGTGCAGTTTTATTCATACGCTTTACGGTATTGCTTTCTATTTGCACACCAGGATTAGATACTACAATTTGTCTTTGCAGTTTCAAGTAGTTAATGTTCCCTAAGGGAAGAAAATAATCGTTCATGACAAAACTAAAAAGTGAAATAATGGCACCCATAACTAAAACAGGAAGTAAAATAACAGAATAGCGCTGACCTGTTGCACGAAGCACCATAATTTCGTTATCGCTTGCCATTCGCCCCAAGCACATTAAAAAGCCTACCAGTGTTGCAAAGGGTGCAGACTGAGCTATTATGGCAGGAAGAGAATACCATATAAGCAAAAGCACATCGGGTACGGGAACACGCTGACGCAAAATTGTTTTAGCTAACAGTAAAAACTGATTTACAAAGAACATCGAAAAGAAAAAAAAGAAGAGCACTAAAAAATACAAAAACAGTTCTTTTGCAATATACAGTTGAAGCGTAAAACGTTTAAGCTGATGCGAACGAAGCGAGTATTGTTCATAAGAGGAAATAATTTTACTGCGTATTCGGTTTACCACCGGAAACAGTGTCACCTTAGGCTCCTGTACTTCCGAAGCCACCTGCTCCACGCTCTGTACTTGAAAGCGAAGACACAGATTTAAAAATTCCTAAAGTAACGGGAGCAACTACAATTTGAGCAATACGGTCTTTGTCGTTAACGGTAAAGTCTGCATCTCCGAAGTTAACAAGAATAACTTTAAGTTCTCCGCGGTAGTCGCTGTCTATGGTTCCGGGAGTATTTAAAACAGTAACTCCGTTTTTGAATGCAAGTCCACTTCGAGGACGCACTTGAATTTCATAACCTTCTGGAATCTCAAAATACAAGCCTGTGGGTATAAGTGCTCGACTTCCTTTGGCAATAACAAGTGGCTCTTTTAAGTGAGCGCAAACATCTGCTCCAGCAGCACCAGCGGTTTTATACTGGGGAAGCACAGCCCCTTCTTCTGAAACAACATTAATGTTTACATTATTTGACATAGCATTTCCTTTTGCTGTTTTTTTGACAGTGAAGGACCATACACAAAGAAGGTTCTCTGACTGTCGCTTAAAAGTTCTTTTATAAATGTAATAATAGCATTTTTTTGTACTGCTCGTATACTAGCACACACTTGTTCAGTGTCATAGAGTTCTAAACCCATAGCATAGTGGCGTAAGTTACGCTTCATCAAAGATTCCATGTCTTCGCCTGAAAGAAATTCTTCGCCTAAGAGGTGATCTTTTGCACATTGTATTTCTTCGTCGGTGGGTTGGTTTTTTAAAAGATCTGTAACTTGACCGTGTAGAAGTTGAGTTATTTTTACAACATTTTTTTTGTCACAACTTGCAGTCGCTGCTAAAAAGCCAATGTCTTCGTAGCAAGTCATAAAACTACAGGTACTGTAGCAACAGCCATTTTTTTCACGCAAGTTTTCAAAGAGGCGGCTGGACATGGTGTCGCCAAAAAGTGCATTCAATACACTTAATACAGAAAGCTGATCGTGGGTAAGAGGCATTTTAAAGGGAAAAAGTTCAAACAGTTGACATTGAGAAAAGCGATTGTCTTTTTCAAAAACAAAACCAGACGACCATGTGGCAGAAGTAAGCACACGCTTTTGCTGGGGAAAAGGGACTGGAGAAGCATGCACAGGCAAAGCTTCTAGCAATAACTTCATATCTTCATATTCAGAAGAAGTAAAAGCACCACAAACAACAACAACTAATTCGCCATGAACAAATTTTTGATTATACCAGTCAAGTAAGGCTTCTCGTGTTAAAGATGCAACATCGTCTATAGAGCCAGTAATAGACATACCTAAAGGCTGACAGGGCCACACCTTTTTTGCAAGCGCATCTAAAGCACTTTCTTCTGCATCGTCTTGAACAGAAGCAACTTCGTTTTGAATAACCGTACGCTCGTTTTCTAACTCTTGGGGGTCAAAGCTACAATGACTTGCCATAGAACAAAAGGTAGAAAAAGCACGGTGCAGGTTACCAGGTAAAGCAGGAAAAGTACAGTAAGCACAAACGTCGTCGCGTTCGGTAAAGGCATTTACATAACCGCCCATGCGATCAAATAAGACTGCAATGTCATGCCTAGACAAAGCATGGTCAGGAGCAAGAGTGCCCTTAAAAAGCATGTGCTCGCAAAAGTGACTTGCACCGCGCATAGACTCCCTTTCAAAGCGACTTCCTGCACTTAAAAAATAAAAACCCACCGCAACCGATTTTGCAGTTGCAAGCTGCTGAGAAATGAGAACGACATTATTTTGCAAAACCTCTTTATTTATCATGGTGCTGTTATAGAATTCCATGTACCATAATCCACAAATCCACCATCATATGCCCAGTAAACGGGAATATGATTTGAGCGTGGAGAACTCTTTTTCGTCTTTTGAACCTTGCAGGATTTCCTGATAAATGAACTCATTGATACAGAATGGCTTTTCTTCATTGATTAAGTTTTCCAG
>DMQP01000166.1 GCA_003455655.1 Treponema sp.
GGAATACCTGTTTGGAACATAGTAAGACCAATCCAATAGAACACATCTGAACCAACAAAGACACGGAAAGAAGAGTTCTTAAAGGTTTTGCTTAAAGACTGCATCATACTTGCCTGAGAAGGTTGTGCTGTAACATAATCTTTTTCTTTAATTGCAAAAACAGGAACATACATACACACTAAGGCAACTAATGCAAAAAGAGCAAAGGTAATGCGAATTGCAAGCATACGACTTCCTAAAACAGGAGTAAGAGCTCCCCATACCATAGGTCCAAGATATCCGACTGCTGTTCCCACAATAAAGGTAAGAGAAATTGCAGAAGAAGCAAGCATTCGTTCTTTTTCTGTATGAGTTATTTCCGAATAGAGTGCTGTGTATGGAGTACAGTAAAGTGTAATACAAAAGTAATAGGCTAACACCATAACACAAACCCAAATTGAATTGAGCAATGATCCACTTGCAGCGCTTGCATCAAAAGGTGCCCAAAAGACTAACACGGTAGTAATTGCAAAAGGAAGTGCTGCCCACTTCAAAAAAGGAATACGCCGTCCGTCTTTAGACTTACACTTGTCGGAAAGTGAAGCAACTAAAGGATCGGTAATAGCATCAAAAACTCTACCTAAAGCAGTTACACCGCCTATGACTGTAAGTAAGCCAAGAATAACACGCCCCTGAGGAATAAGTATTGTTTGACCTGATGCAATTGCTTCATCACTGGGAAGATAAAAACTTACGAGCCAACTTCCAATCAATCCTGAAAGAAGAGCCCAACCAAACTGACCTATTGCAAAGAGCCAGATTTTTCCTTTTGTAAGTGCTTTCATTATGCCTCCTGTCCTGAATGACGCGTTTTAATTTCTTCAGAAATTTGAGCTAATTTTTCGTCTGTTAAAATATACTTTCTCTTAAACCAGATGATTGCAACTAAAAGTCCTAACACAGGAATAATTGTCATAGTCATACGCAAACCAATTTTAGAACTTTGCGCTACTGTTTGAGAAAAATCAACAAACTGTTCTGCTTCTGAAGCCGAGTCATTACTTAAGCTAAAAATCTGCAAAGCGATTGATGCAATAAAAATTGCAATACCGCTTGCAAGTTTAACCACAAAAGTCTGCATAGAGAAGATGACGCTTTCGTCGCGACGATTGTTTTTCAACTCTCCATAATCTACTGTGTTAGCAAGAAAGATTGTAGTAAGAATAGAGAGCATACCGTTAGCCGCAAAGATACAGAATCCGGGAATAAACAAAAGGAAAACATTCGACATTGAAGTAAAGGCCATTATCAACAAAGAAGCGTAACCTACAATTGCCATTGCTAAGCTAATGTAAAAAATGGTAATACTAGAAAATTTCTTTCTCAAAAGCGGATACAAAAGCATCATTGAAAGAATCTGCATTGCACCACCAAACATATTGAAGAGCGTATATGAATCATGCCAACCTGTTCCGCCAAAGTCATACTTAAAGAAATAGATAACCAAGTTTGAAGTAATGTAGATAGAACAGTTAACAAGCACAATTGTAAGCACAACCACCATTGCTTGATCGTTTTGCAAAAGCGCTTTAAACATTTGTCCTACCGATGCAGTCTTCATATCAACATTCGATTTTTCTTTGATTGAAAAACACATGATTGCAATAAAGACAACAAAGAGAACAGCAACGGCAAGTGTTACATACTTAAAGCCAATAATTTCAATTTCACGAGAAGTACTTCCGCCTAAAAGTGCACCTAAGCGAGTAACACAGAAAATTGTTCCAATCTGAATAATTGCAGAACCGACACCTGCGCAAGAACGAGCAAGTGTTGTTAAGTTTTCGCGTTCTTTTCCACCTTTGGTAAAAGCAGGAATCATTGACCAGTAAGGAATGTCCATCATAGTGTAAGTGACACCCCACAAAATGTAAGTTGCAGCGGCATAAGCAACAAGACCTTTTGCATCTAACGAAGGAGGAGCAGCAAACATCATAAACAAAATGACTGCATTGGTAAGCGTTCCTATTAAAAGCCAAGGTCTAAATTTTCCCATGCGAGTACGAGTCTTTGCAACAACCAGTCCCATAACAGGATCGTTAAAGGCATCAAAAATTCGTGCAGCAAGAAGAATAACTCCCATTGCAACAGCACTTACTCCCAAAAGATCTTGAAAGTAATACAGTACATAACTTGCAGAAAGCATGTACACCATGTCTTTTCCAACAGCACCAAGACCGTAAGAAATTTTTTCTGAAGTTCTCAAGTTCTTTGTTTCCATAGTTACATCTCCTCTACACTACTTCAGTGATTCCAAAATGATTGCTACAAGCAGCGCTATTTGCTGTTCGGGCATTACTTCTTTATTCATTGCCAGCATGTCTCCAGACAAAGCCATTTTCTGCACCATACTGAACAAAGAGTGAGTGATGGTAAAGTACACTTCATTACGTTTAATGCGAACATTTTCTTTTAAAAGACTCGCATATGTAATTGAACCATCTTGTTCTCCTTTTTCTAAGGCAGCAAGTACTAAACCACTTACTGTTGAAATGCCTTCTTCGTAATGCATAAGACGTTCTTTAGAAACATTTTGTCGATGAATGAATGCATCAAAGTAATAGACAAAACGAAAGAACTGTTCATTCTTTGCATAGGCAAGGGGAAAAGCATTTAACAAAGCTTTTATTTGTTCGTAACCAGAAAGTGTGTTGTATTCTTCAGATTCATAGTAAGAACGGAAGAATTGATTCTGAACATTCCAGGCATAAATTGCGCACTCAATAGCAAGATCTTCTTTTGTTGAAAAGTACCGATACAAAGACGCAACTCCAATTTCAGAAACCTTTGCAATTTCGTTCATAGTTACCACATCGAATCCTTGTTCTGCAAAAAGATTGTAAGAACATTCAACGATGTGTTGAATCCGAGAAGCCTTTAGAGACTCCATTTCCATTCTGTGTTTTTCAGCGGCCAGCATAAGCATACTCCGAACCCTTTCCGCTTACATCAGTAAGACCGGTGGCAAGTTCCACAGCATGATAAGCTCCGTTATAAAGCCCCGCACGTTTATTGCTTACAATTGCATTGTTCATCATAACCAGCATATCGCGTTGTTCAATACACTGACTTATCATAAAGCATGCGTAATCAAGAGAATAACACTCTGGAGTTCCGTCTCCTAATTCGGCAGCACGAATTGCACCCCACTTTTCGTGTCCACCCACATGTTGAATAAGCAGTTTGGGAACAGGATAGAAAGCAAGTTCACTTGGTTTAGTCATAAGCAGGTCGCAAGCACGCATAAGTAAGTTAGTTGAATACACAGCAGCGAAAATATTTTTATGACAGAACACATGAATACCACGAGACTGAGGTTCAGAACAAGCGCTATCAGAAAGAGCTGCTTCTACAAACGAAGTTGTTTCGCTCCACTTGTCAAAGTGTAAAGTTGCAAGTTCTTCAATCTGTGGAATTTTTTGCTTAAACATTTCCCACACATTAGCGTAGTCTCCAATGTTAAGATAGAGTGTTGCTTTGTTTTGTTTAATGTAAGGAATGAGTGTTTTTATAAGAGAAGCAAAATAGTCTCCCTGTGCACCTGCACCACCAATGCTTAACAAAAAGCGTAAAGGCTTTCCATTTTGTAAACGGTCAATACGAGAAGCACAATCTTTTTCAAGATTTTTAACCAGTTCATCATCAACATAATGAGCGGTATAGACAATGTCTTCTTTTTTCATAGGATTAAGCACACGCTTTGAATCAAAAGCAGCAAGTGTTCTGTAACCAATGTATGAAGATGGAGTTTGAACGGTATGCAGTGCTCCTTCTGAAAGATGCAGCGCCATAGGCCAGTTGTCGGGTATTGCATTTACAACATGAGTTAAACCAGCATGCACTGCAGCTTGAGACGGCCAGACATGAGTTGCAACAAAAGGAAGGTCTTTGGGAATGTCAGTAAAAAGCGGAACCATAAGTTCTGCATTTTTTTGATCGCCTGCGTTATAGGTAAGTTTCTTAAAACCTTCGTAATTGAGCGGATCCCAGACAAGTTTGTTAAAGAGTTTAAACTTTTGAGAGAGACGTGAACCCAAAGAATACAGTTCGTTTTGAGAACCAATAATTTTTGTGCAGGTTGTTTGCGGAAATGAATTAAGGTCAAGCCACAAAGGTGTATATCCCATAGCATGAGCGGCAGATGCCATTGCCATAGAAATGCGGTAGTGACCAAAGCCCATGCGGATGTTTCCAATGACAACACATTTTTCAGGAAGCCTTTCAAGCGGATTGTCTGAAAGTGTTAAAACTTTAACACCCATTGTGGGAGTAAGCACTTCGTTATCTACTGCAGCAAGATGATAGGGAGTGTTACGGTCGTCTCCAAATTTTTTGAGAAATTTTTTCTGAGCCTTAGCAGCCTTTTTGATGGTTGCTTTATCGATTATGTTTCCGAAAATAACTGAACTTCTGTCTTTCATATTCGCCTCCTCTTATTTAGTCAGTTTCTTTTGCGTTTGCATTCTGAAGTTCCCAAATGGAAATAGAATGTTTTTCCATAATGTAACCGTTCTTTATTTTTCTTCCGTGAAGCAAAAGTGGTTCAAAACTGTCTTTAGGACTAACTGCTTCAAGTTCTGTATCTACATGAATCTGTCCGTCGTACAACTGAACATCTTTATCTGACAAATTGATAAAGCCTACATAGTGAAGGTTCTTATTGTAGATGTAGTAAGTGTCTGCAGTTTTGTTTTGCACAGCCCATTCTGTTCCGCGGAAAATTTTTAAAAGGTTGTACATGTGGTTAGTAAAGTAACCTTCAGTTGCAGGATTAAAACTTACAGGGTCATCTGAAAGCATAATCTGACTAGAGAAAAGATAGTTAACAAGTGTAATCAATTCTTTTTCTGTGTCAGTAAGTGTAATGTTGTCGTAACGCATAAAGACAACATCGGGATCGTTTAAATACACAGAGGAATCCCAGAAGGCATGACCAAGGGTGCTCTGCATATTAGCAAAAGCGCTTGTGCGTGCAGGATAATGAAGCCTACGAAGATAGTTAACATCCCACGATTCTTTGGTGTCAGGTCCAATGCGCGAAAGAGGCAATGTGTTAAAAGAAGATTCAAGAGGAAGTCCGCAACCCAAATAAGCTACCGGTTTACCATCGCGACTTGCTTTTGCTTTTGTAAGCACTTTAAGCGCACGGTCATACCACTGGTAAGCACAGCCACCGTTTTTGAAAACACCGTTAAGCATACCGGCAAACAAAAAGTCAATTTTAATGTAGCGGAAGCCCCACACATTGATGATGGTATCCATAAGGCGATTAATGTGTTCAAGAACTTCATCGTTACTTAAATCGAGACAGAAATATGAATAAGGCAAACCTGGTTGCTCTTTACCGCTAGAAGCTCCCCACAAAGGATGGAAACCTGCTTGAACGGGTTTACCTTTTTTGTCGCGCAAAATCCAATCTCTGTGTTCACGAGCAGTTTTACTTCTCCAGTCAACAATAAAAGGTGCAACCCACAGTCCAGGAACAAAACCTTTGTCTTCAATTGATGAAGCAAGTTGAGCCATGCCACTGGGGAAACGCTGTTCGTTAACTTCCCAATCACCTAATGCTTTTTCCCATCCGTCATCAACTTGGAACACAACAGGCTTATCTCGTTCCAAATAACACATAGTCAAAAGGTTTTGTGTTTTCGGAAGCATATCTAAATCTTTGCTAATAAGTTCTTCGTTTATATCTGCATAGTGATTGTACCAACTTTCCCATCCACAGAAACGCATTTTTTGCGAAGGATTATCAACCACGCAGTTAATAAATTCATAAGGTTCAAAACGACGCTGTATTGTCGAAGAAAACAAAGCGCTAATGCCATCTTTAAGAGCAAAAAAATCGTAAGCAACAAAAACAGAAAGTTCTGCAATTTTTTCGCCAACATGCCAAGTCTTTCCGTCTGTATAAGCGGTACAGTGAATAGTTCTTTCATGACGGTCTACATAAAACTGAACAGGAGGAAGCACTTTGTTACGAGTTGATTCTGCAAACGATTCAGCATTAGAGGGAGTTACTGAAAAATAATCAGAAGTAACATTTCCTGTAGACGCAAGGACGATGTATGTTGTTCCCCAACGGAAATAAATAACAAACTGTCCTTTAAGAAGTTTTTTCTGACTCAAAGAATGTGGCGCTGTTCCGGGGAAGGTAATGTACTGTTTCCACTGAGGAATAAGAGGAATGTAGTCTTTTTGCATTTGACCGCGAGTTGTTTCTCCGCCAAAGCCCCATGACTGCCAGCCTGAACCATAAAAATCAAAATCGTTTGAAATGCAGTTTTTAATTTGTTCGGGGCGTTTTACCAGTTTAACTAAATCGTCAAGCTGAAGTACCGCAAACAAACGGTTAGCGGGATCTGGCTCTGTTGTTGCAGAAGTCATGCTGTAGGTGTTGCGCATAAAGGCACTGCACTGTTTTACGGTAAGTGGCAGTGTTTCGCTTTTACAGAAAATATTTGAAAGTTCCATACATTCCCCCATTGATAGCCCTCTCTACATGAGAGTAACACTATCATTATGATAATTTTATTATCACACGAGATTATGCGTCTGTCAAGAAAAATTTTATTTTTTTACAAAAAAATAAAGGAAAGGGGGGCATACGGTATGCATGGAAAACTTTTACTTCATGCAGGCGTAAGGGTAGATGCCAGTTGCGTCAGTATTGCTTGCATAACAGTAAAACTCTGTGGAGTAAGCGACTGTTCATTATCTTGAGTGGTGTGAAAAAGACGCCAAGTAAGGGGCATACGATCTTTGTAAGAATATTCTACTAGTTCTCCAGAGGCACGCTGCTGCTTTGTTGCTTCACGATTCATAACTGCCGCTTCAAGATTTTTGTCTGTTATAAGAGAACGAGCATAGAGGGCAGCTTCATTTGCAGGAAGAAGCGTTATAGCTACCGCAGGAATTCCACAGGCTAAAAAAGAAGCGTTGTCACTGTAGGGAACAGGAAGCGTCATCCATCTTCCAGGACTTGCACGAGAAAGCAAATCTTGAGTACGATTGTACAAGTCTGTAAACTTTTCTAGAAATTTTTTGTCTGTTTTAGGCGGAAAAGAATGTCGTGACAAAACAGGAACTTCTCCTCTGCCACAAGCATCAAAGACATAGATATCATCGCTGGTTATGCCTAAACGCTTAAAGACATTTGCTATACCGTAAGCACCTTGTTCGGTAACTCCTGTAGACCAA
The DNA here is from genome assembly GCA_003455655.1 of Treponema sp. Lineage (GTDB taxonomy): Bacteria > Spirochaetota > Spirochaetia > Treponematales > Treponemataceae > Treponema_D. The sequence goes on from DMQP01000166.1 coordinate 7,240, forward strand.
CCTAATTCTTCGCCATCGGTAAAGAAAATGCGTACATTGTGAACGGCATCATGTTCTTTTGTGCAGGAAGCAAGCTGAACAGCCCAGTTCATAATTTGCCAGTCTGCAGCAGAATTGTCGTTAGCACCAGGGCTACCAGAAACACGGTCGTAGTGAGCAATAACCGTTTTTATTCGGTACTGAGGATTATAGGCACTTTGTTCAAACTGAACTAAAATGTGATTTTTTCCGTCTATAACCGTGCGCGCACTTTTAACACCATGTTTTTCCAGCCAAGATTGTATAAAGGCTGCACGGTCTGTTTGAGGAGCAAGATATTCTGAAAACTCAGACCCCAAACTCATGAGCGGTGAAATCCTCCTAAAGGCCGATTCTGACGGGGAGGACGCTCTTCTGCAACACTTACGCGTATTTTGCGACCGTCAACTTCCTTGCCATTAAGCGCATCTATTGCCTTTTGCAGAGACTGCTCTTCTGTAAAGGTAACAAAACCAAAACCCTTTGAACGCTGCGTTTCGCGGTCTTTAATAACCACAGCAGATTCAACCTGTCCAAACTGAGCAAAAAGAGAACTCAGCATTTGTTCGTCAGTGCGGAAATTCAAATTTCCCACATACAGTTTATTTGCCATACAGTCAGTATATACCCGCAAAGACAATTTGTCCAACTGATTTTATGCTGAATTTTTGTTTACTAAATTTCCACTTGCGGTACATTTGTATCTGTGCTATACTTTCTATAATATGAACAAGAAGCAATTTTACAGTTTGTTGAAATCTGTTCCTAAGGCAGAAATTCATTTACATAGCGAAGCAGTTATGACGCGTAAAACAATACGCCGCCTGTATAAATCATGTCAGGGTGCCGCAATGACAACTGAACGCATGAACAAACTGTTTAGTTATGAAGATTTAAACGGTTTTATAAATGCTTTTTTGACCGTTCAGTCATACATTAGTAGTGCAGATGATCTTAAAATTGTTTTTGATGATATTCGTACCTACCTTGAAGATAACAACATTGTTTATGCAGAACTGTTCTTTGCTCCTTCTTCATTCCTTAAACGTGGATACGATTTCCACACCATGATCAGCCGCATTTCAGAAAGCATTTCTAACATCGAAAAAAATGACAAACGCACAATGCGTCTTTTAATTGATGTAAGCCGAACCTTTGGCGAAGAAAATGCCATGAACAATCTTAACCTAACCATCAAAGAAAATAACCCTTACATTTTGGGCATTGGTTTAGGTGGAGCAGAATCAAAAGGTCCTGCCAAAGATTTTGAACGCGTTTTTGCAAAAGCACGAAAAGCAGGTTTGCATGTAGTAGCTCACGCAGGCGAAGACGTAGAAAGTTGGTCTATAAAAGATGCACTGCACTTGCTTAAAGCAGAACGAATTGGTCACGGTATTACCGCAGCCCAAGATCCAGAACTGGTAAAAGAAATGGCAAAAGATCAGATTCCTTTTGAAATTTGTCCTACCAGCAATACCTTTACAAAAAAAGTAGTAAGCCGTATTCAAGATCACCCCATACGCCAACTTTACGATCAGGGTTGTTTTGTTACCGTAAATACAGATGACCCCGCTTTCTTTAAAGTGTCGCTCATTGACGAATACTGGAACTTGTATTCAAAGTTACACTTTACCGCAGAAGACATTCGTAAAATTATTATAAACGGATTCAAAGCTGCCTTTATTTCTGACAGTGCAAAGAAAAAGTACACCGCAAGTGTCAACAAAGCATGGAAAGAATGGTTTGCAGCAAATCCCGAAGTAACTGAATAACAAGAGAACTGTCCACTAAGCTAGCTTAGTGGACTATCTTTTACTTTCTAGACATTTTGTTTAAATGTTCTGTTCCCAACAAAATAAGAAGTGCAAAGATTAGTAAGTAAAAGGGATACACAGCCAGCGTTGTGTGTGCGGCAAGAAGTCCAAACAGAGGAGGCATAAAAGTACTTCCTGTGTATGCACTTGCCATTTGAACTCCCACTACCGCTTGAGAATTTTCTGCACCAAAATTGACCGGTGTAGAATGAATGACTGAAGGGTAAATAGGAGCACAACCTAAGCCAATAACAATTAGTCCAATCAAAGCAGGTATATCTTGCGAAAGAGGAAGCAAGAGTAAAACAATACCTATTACGGCTACGGCAATTCCTATGCGAATTAAATTACGGTCTCCAAGCTTTTCTGCAATAAATCCGTTTATAAAACGACCGCCTGTTATTCCCAAATAAAAAAATGAAGCAAAGCGTGCTGCAAGTTGCGCATCTATTTGTCTATAGTTAACCAAATAACTTGCTGCCCATAAACCTGTTGTTGTTTCAAGACCGCAGTAGGCAAAAAATGCTAAAAGCATAAAAGGCACACCCTTAATACCGAGCACATAGGAAAGTGTTTTGGGTTGACTTGCAAAAGAATCATTTTCATCTGCATTGGTTTTAGAAAGAGCATCAGATTTTTTTACATTCTTCCACAGAGGCAAACTTAAAAACAAGAGAAGGGTCAGCACTATTTGAACAAAAGAAATAATTCTATAGCCGCCATGCCAACTGCTTTCTCGCAATAAAAAATGCGCCATTATGTATGGACCTAAAGAAGCACCGACTCCCCAAAAACAGTGAAGCCAACTCATGTGCCGTGCTTTGTAATGAAGTGCAACATAATTATTTAACGCAGCATCAACTGCTCCAGCACCCAGTCCATAAGGAACCGCCCACACACAGAGAAAAACAAAATGAGGAGCAAAAGAAAAACCCAAAAGCGCAAGAGCTGTCATTGCAACAGAAATAGAAGTAACTAATCCTGTTCCTAACTTTTTGTTCAAGCGATCGCTTAACAGACTTGAAACAATAGTTCCGCCTGCAATAATCATGCTTACAAGACCAGCAGCTTCAAGCGGAGCATTTAATTCATGGCTCATTACCGGCCACGCTGCCCCCAAAAGCGAATCGGGAAGACCCAAACTAATGAAGGCAATGTAAATAACCGGCAACAATAAAGACAACATAAAAGTTCCCTGCTTTTTGAAAAACTAAGAGCGCTGAACTTTAACGCTAAAGGGAACTTTTAATTCGTTACCCATTACATCTGTTACGACGAGTGCACCCTTACCTGTTTTTCCAACAGACTTAACATAGGTTCCAGCCATGCCACCTTTTAGCGAAACAATTGAAGGTCCAATCAGTTCAAGAGCACCTTCTGTTTTAAGAGAAACTGCTTCCTGATAGAAAGGATTAACATTTCCGTTTTCATCTTCTGCTTTAAGATGCACTGCTGCAACATCGTAAGAATTTTTTTCTACTAACTGAGAACGAGTTGTTTGAGCACTTACATGAACAGGTTTTCCAGGACTCTTAATTACCGTCTTTACCAGCTTACCGTTACGATATGCTTCAAAACGATAGGTTATAGTTTGACCGCCCCAGTTACCAATGTACTTGCCATAGAGTGCAGTTACTTTCTCGCGGTTTACCGTTCCAGAAATAAAGAGAGGAAGTGCTTTTAGTTTTACCGCAAGAGGAAGATTTTTTTCGCCATATTTTGAAATTGCATGCAACAACAATTTAAGTGTTTCTGCTTTTTCTGCGGGAATATGATCTTCGTTAACCAAACGGCTGCCTATATAATCATCAACCAGAATAGGTCCATGAGCAAGATGTTTATAAGGAGAATTGTCTCTTGTGTATTCTTTAATGAATGTTGTGTTTACAAACATACGCACACAGTCTGCGTTTGTGTAAATCCACACGTCACCTTTTACTCCACCAGGATACTCGCCTATATCCATAGAAGAACTTACTTCGAGAACATCGCCAACAACAGATGCATCGCCTTGACTTTTGTAAACAGCTGCTGCCAGTTTTGGATTACGGAACATATCCATTACGCCGTGGTAACAAATCATATCACCGGAACCAAAATCTTTATGCGTATTATAGTCAAAGGCACACCATCCACTTGCACCAGCTACATCATCATAAGAAGCAACAGTATCTAACACTTTTGCATGACGTTCTGCATGTTGTGTTCGATGAGCTTCACAATCAAAGGCTTTTGTAGGGAACATGTGTCCGTTGTATTCAGTAACCATGTAGCCCTTGTTTGTTTTGGTAACTTTGTTTTTATGCAAGATACCGTCATTGTCGCCTGTGTGACTAAAGTCGTTGTATGTGTAAACATCTTCAAGCAAATTACTTTGCTTAATGCAACGAACTCCACCAGTTACTCGAGTGTCATCAAGTTCATGAGCAAGAGCATTTGT
>DMQP01000117.1 GCA_003455655.1 Treponema sp.
TGGTTTGACTGGAGCAATGCTTCACTTAACGGTCAGCTTGTTGAATTTACTCGTCGTGCAATTTTACTCAGAAAAGAGCATGCAGTATTCCGAAGAGACTGTTTCTTTGGTTCTGGTACTAACTGTCAGACACCAGACATTCAGTGGTACTCGGCAACTGGTGCAAACCCTGACTGGGAAAATCTTTCGCGCTTTTTGGCATTTATGCTTGGCGGAGAAGGTTTAGACAACGACTTTTATGTCGCAGCTAATACCGACCGTCATGATGTTGTTGTCAACTTGCCAACGCTTCAAGCAGACAAGCAATGGTATCGTGTTGCAGACACATCAATAGATACAGACGAAGCAATTATGCTTCCCGGAAATGAAGAACAGCTTCGTGCTCAGTCACGATATGTTGTTCCCGCAAATTCAATGATAGTTTTAATCTCGAAATAAACCAAAAAGGAGTTACACATGGTTTTTGATGCAGAACAGTTCAAGGAAAATCTTACCGCTCGTCTTCGCAGACAGTATGGAAAAGACATTTCCCAGGCAAACAAGCATGATCTTTTTGATGCGGTTAGTGCAAGTGCACTCGAAATTATCATGCCCAATTGGATGGCAACTCGCAATGCCTATGAAGCACAGCAGAAAAAACAGCTCTACTACCTAAGTGCAGAATTCCTCATGGGACGCGCGTTAAGCAACAACCTTACCAATGCCGGAATTATAAAGCAGGTAAAGGAAGTCCTTAAGGGAATGAACATTGACTTTGATATTGTTGAGGACGAAGAGCCTGATGCAGGTTTGGGTAACGGTGGTCTTGGTCGTCTTGCAGCATGTTTCCTTGATTCACTTGCAACTTTGCAGTATCCCGGAAACGGTTATGGCATTCGCTACGAATACGGAATGTTTGAGCAGCACATTATTGACGGTGAGCAGGTAGAATATCCAGACAACTGGCTTAAGCACAGAGACCCTTGGGAAGTAAAGCGCAGTGACCTTGCAGTTACCGTTCGCTTTGGAGGACAAATTAAATACGGAAAAACTCCCGACGGACAGGACCGCTTCTATATTGAAAACTCAGAAGATGTTATTGCAACTCCCTACGATATGCCCATTGTAGGTTACGGAAACAATACAGTAAACACACTTCGTTTGTGGCAGGCTTCAAGCCCTAACGGATTTGATCTGCAGCTTTTTAACGAAATGCAGTATCACCGTGCGGTACAAAAACAGAATGATGCAGAAAACATTAGCCGTGTTTTGTATCCTAACGACAATGGTCCTATGGGTAAGGAACTTCGTCTTAAGCAGCAGTACTTCTTTACTTCTGCTTCTTTGCAAGATCTGGTACATCACTTTGTTTCTAACTTTGGAACAGACTTTGCTAAGTTCCCCAACTATCATGTTATTCAGTTAAACGACACTCACCCTGTTGTAGCAATTCCTGAACTGATGCGTATTCTTATGGATGAATACAATGTTGGTTGGAATGACGCTTGGGCTGTTGTTACAAAGACTTTTGCATATACAAACCACACCATTCTTGCAGAAGCACTTGAAAAGTGGCCTGTTGAAATTTTCCAGAGACTTCTTCCTCGCATCTATCAGATTGTAGAAGAAATCAACCGCCGCTTTATGATTGAACTTCGTGCAAAGTTCCCCGATGACTTTGACAAGCAAAAGCACATGGCAATTATTCACGACGACAAAGTGTATATGGCTTGGCTTGCAATTCATGCTTGTTTCAGTGTTAACGGTGTTGCAGAACTGCATACAAAACTTCTGAAAGAACAGGAACTTAAAAACTGGAATACCATCTATCCTCAGAAATTCAACAACAAAACAAACGGTGTTACACAGCGCCGCTGGCTGTTGACTGCTAACCCCGAACTTGCAGACTTTATTACAAAACGCATTGGTGACGGATGGATTACCGACCTGTCTAAACTAGAAGGACTTGAAAAGTATGCAGACGATGAAGCAAGTCTTAACGAACTGAATGAAATTAAACTGCACAACAAACAGCGCTTGGCAGAGTACCTCAAACATTCTCAGAATGAATTCCTTGATCCAGAAAGCATTTATGATGTTCAGGTAAAACGTTTGCATGAATACAAGAGACAGCTTTTGAACATTCTGCATGTTATGTATTTGTACAACCGCATTGTTGATGATCCTTCATTCAATCCGCCTTCACGAACCTTTATCTTTGGTGCTAAGGCTGCCTCTGGTTATCGTCGTGCTAAGCAGATTATTAAACTTATTAACAATGTTGCAGAACGCATTAACAACGACCGCCGTGTTGGTGGAAAGTTGCGCGTTGTCTTTGTAGAAAACTATCGTGTATCTGTTGCAGAAAAAATTATTCCTGCAAGCGATGTTTCAGAACAAATTTCTACTGCTGGTTACGAAGCATCTGGTACTTCAAACATGAAGTTTATGATGAACGGTGCTCTTACTTTGGGAACAATGGACGGTGCAAACATTGAGATTGTTGCTGAAGCAGGAAAAGAAAACGAATTTATCTTCGGACTTTCTGCAGATGAAATTATCAAGATGAACACAGAGCACAGCTACAACCCACAAAAGTATTTGGAACGTAATCCTCAGCTTAACCGTGTTGTTGAACAGTTAGTTGACGGAACCTACGATCCAACACGCCACCTCTTTACCGAACTGCACGACTCTTTGGTATACGGTGTTGGTGGACAGCCCGCTGATGTGTTCTTCGTACTTGCAGATTTTGAAAGTTATGTACAGGCACAGGAAGCTGTTGCTGCCGCTTACGCAGATCGTAAGTCTTGGGCACGCAAGGCACTGCTTAACATTGCACATTCTGGAAAGTTCTCAAGTGACCGCACCATTGAAGAATATGTGCGCGATATTTGGAAACTCGACAAAGTAGTTGTTACACCTAAGACAAAGAAATAAAACTTACGTGTAAGATTTTGTAAAGAATCCCGTTCTGACTAAAAAAGTTAGAGCGGGATTTTTTTTGCTATGGCCTCGCACGCCTTTATGCCGTCCATTGCAGAACTTACAATTCCGCCTGCATAACCGCTTCCTTCTCCAGCAGGGAATAATCCTTTAATTGCACAACATTCTCCTGTTTCGTCACGAACAATGCGTACGGGTGTGCTTGTTCTTGTTTCGCTTGCAATAAGGAGGGCATCGGAGCAAATAAAACCTTTCATTGCTTTGTCTGCATCTTTAAATGCGGCTTTTAGGCGTTGTGAAATTTGTTGAGGAAGCCACAGATTAAGCTGAGAAGGCGTTAGTCCAGGTGCATAGCTTGAAGGCGGAAGATTTACACTTTCGCGTTCTGCCAAAAAATCTACAAGTAACTGAGCGGGAGCTTTTTGTCCTTGCGCATGACTTGCAGTTAGTTCTTCTAAATGGGTGCGCCAGTAAAGTCCAGCAAGGGCAGGGCAGCTTTCTTTTGCCTTTTGCACAAATGCTTCTGGTATGTCTTCTGGTCTTGTTTCAACAACAAAGGCTGCGTTGCTCCACTTACTGTTTCGTTTTGCTGCACTCATTCCGTTAACTACAAGCTGACCTTCTTGACTTGCACTGGGAACAACAAAACCTCCGGGACACATGCAAAAACTGTATACACCCCGTCCATCTTGTTGACTGGTAAAACGATATTCTGCTGCTCCTAAGGTGTCTATGTTATTTTGTTTTTTATACTGAATGGTATCTATGATTTCTCTTCTGTGTTCAACACGTAGACCAACTGCAAATGTTTTTGCTTCAAGTGAAAGTGGTGCAGTGCGAGCAAGAAGTTCATAAATGTCATTTGCTGAATGTCCACTTGCAAGTAAAACTGCTTTTGCATGTAATTCTGAAACAGCTTGTGTCTTTGTATTTTTAATTTGTATGCCGTCTATACATGTTCCATTTTTTTCGTAAGTTAAAAAGTTTGTGCATCGACTGTCAAATAAAATCTGGCCACCCATAGAAAGAATAAAATTTCTCATGTTTTGAATAATGCCAGGAAGTCTGTCTGTTCCTATGTGAGGATGTGCATCTGTTAGAATTTTGGGGTCTGCTCCGAAGTGAACAAAGATGCGCAGCACTTGCGGAATGTCGCCACGCTTGTTACTTCTCGTGTAGAGTTTTCCATCGCTAAAAGTTCCGGCTCCACCTTCTCCAAAGCAATAGTTACTGTCTTCGTTGACTAAACCTTTAGTGCTTATGGAAGCAATGTCTTTTTTGCGTTCGCTTACCATACTGCCGCGTTCGACAATAACAGGTTGAATTCCGTACTCTAGTAATGTAAGCGCACCAAATAATCCTGCAGGTCCTGAACCTACGATAATTACTTTTTTAGAAGGGTCTGCTTTTTTCCACTGAGGAAGTTTTTCTTCTTGTGTAGGGGTTTTTTCGTCAAAATAAAGAGCATAACGCATTACCAGTTTGACAGAACCGTGTCGTGCATCAATGGATTTTTTTTCGCAAACTATTGCAGCTTGCTCTACGGCTCTGTCACATCCCTGTTTTTGTAATGCATGCGAAAGTTGCTGTGTTATAAAGCGACTGTCTTTTTCGCGTGCTGGGGGAAGGGTAATGCTTACGCGTACAATCATGCGTGTACTCTGTCTTGAATAAGTGTAAGAACTTTATCGGGACATGCTTTAATACATTCTCCGCAAGAGGTACACTTACTGTAATCAACTACAGGAATTCCCTGTGTAACTTTTATGCACTGTTCGGGACATTTCTTTTCACAAATGCCACATTTAATGCATCCTTTTGAACAATTCTTTTTGATTGGAGGTTTGTTGTCGCTGCGGTTTGCACACAGAGCAAAACTTCCTTTTGTTTGTGCATCTACAATAACAAAAAGTTTTTTAGGACAAGTTCTAGCACACTTTCCACAACCAACACATTTTTCGTAGTTGATATGAGGAAGGCCGTCGCTTCCCATGCTTAGTGCTCCAAAGCTACAAACAGAAACACAGTCACCTAAACCTGCACAACCATAAGCGCACAGTTTGGTTCCGTTTACTGCCTGAACTGCTGCAGCACAGGTTTGAACTCCATTGTAAGTTCCACGAGAAAGAGCACAGTCTTTTGTTCCCTGGCAAGTAAGAAGAGCAACTTTTTTTACTGCGCTTACTTCAACGCCCATAAGTTCTGCAATTTTTTTTGCAACAGATGCTCCACCTGCAACACAACCGTTAGC
>DMQP01000207.1 GCA_003455655.1 Treponema sp.
TGTACAGGTTTGCAGTTGCACAAAGCGTTAGCCCATAAGGAACATAATCTATTAAAATGGGAATAGAAGCGCCAGAATATATTTCTTCACTGGTAATTTCTTTTACCACTCCATCGGAGTAGCCATCTCCAAAGAGCGAAACTACCAAATAAGATACCAACTCTCCGTTAGGATTCTGCGGGTCATAACTGATTGTCACATCGCGTGCTAAAGAGCTTGCATCAAAGGAAAGCATAACTGTTGTAGAATTACTTACTTGAGCACATGAAACCAAAGTAAGAGCCATTAAAGCTAAGCCTACAAAAAAGAATCTTGCCTTTTTCATATTCAGCACCTCCGTTATTATGTTAAGTTTAACCTATATATTTCGTTATGACAAGGCATGCATTGTGACCCCCAAAGCCCAAAGAGCAAGAAGCAGTTGCGGTAATAGGAAGACTTATTCCCACATTTGGGGTGTAGTCAAGGTCGCAACCGTTTTCAATGTCGGGGTTGTCTAAGTTTATGGTTGGGGGAATAAAGCTGTCGTTTATGGCTTTTACACAAAAGAGTGCTTCTATAGCTCCAGCGGCACCTATCATGTGACCGGTCATGCTTTTGGTTGAAGAAATGTGCAGTTTTTTTGCATAGTCTCCAAAAACCATTTTAAGCACTTTGGTTTCGCAAATGTCGTTTGCTCGGGTTGAAGTTCCGTGTGCATTGTAATACTGTATGTCTTCTGCTTTGAGGTTTGCGTCACGAAGGGCTTCTTCTATTGCAAGTTTGGCAATTTCTCCGTCTTTACGAGGGGCTGTTATGTGGAAGGCATCGCTTGATGAACCGTAGCCTGCTATTTCTGCATAAATTTTTGCGCCACGTTTTTTTGCATGTTCTAGTTCCTCAATAATAAATACTGCTGAACCTTCTCCCATAACAAAACCGTCTCTGTCTTTGTCAAAAGGACGGCTTGCTTTTTGAGGAGTGTCGTTGTAATGCGTAGAAAGTGCTTGAAGTGTTGCGTAAGAGCCTACTCCAAAACCAGTAATAGACGCTTCTGTTCCGCCTGTAAGACATACATCAATTCTACCGCCGCGTATTAAATCTACTGCTTGTCCAATTGCATCTGAACCAGAAGCACAAGCTGTTCCTATGGTAAGGGCAGGACCGTGTAAGTCAAAGTACATGCTTACATTTGCAGCTGCTTCGTTTGAAATAGCAAGTGGCATAGTAAGGGGTGGAATGCGTGACACTCCAGACTGTGGGTCAAAGAACTTTTTGTAACCTTCTTCATAGGCATCAAGTCCGCCCATACAAGCGCCAACAACAATGCCATTTTTTTCTTGAGAAAGACTTTCTTTTGTGTAACCTGAATCTTTTATAGCCTGAGCACTTGCGCACAGCAAAAACTGTGTAAAGCGAGCCATTTTTCGTAAGGCTCTGTGTTCAACTCCGTAGTCTTCGGGGGTAAGATTTTTTACTTCTGCAGCAATGGTTACTGGGTAGTCACTTGTGTCAAAGAGAGTAATAGGACCTGCACCACTTACGCCTTTTTTTGCAGATTCCCATGCTGCTTCGGGTGAGTTTCCTATAGGAGTTACGGCTCCCATTCCGGTAATGACAACTCGTCTTCTTTGCATTGTAACCTCGCTTATCGGATTTTAAAGAAAATGCCCAGCAGTGCAACGGTTATAAGCAACTGTAGGGTAATGAATTTAATAAGAACTTGTGTTGGTGACCAGCCACGGTTTTTACGCATGTGGTCGTGTAAGGGAAAGCGCACATTCTCAAATATGCTAATGTGACAAAAGCGTTTGAGTGCAACTTTCAAAAGACCCATTCCTCCGTCAATAAAAATAATTGAAGAAGTGGCAAGGAATATAAATGGGTTTTTCGTTACCAGAACAATAACGCCAATGTAGAATCCCAAAGCGCGACTTCCTGCATCTCCCATAAGAACAGAACTGGGGAAGGCATTGTGCCATAAGTAACCCATAAGAACTCCAGCTAAGCAGAAGGTCATGATTGCCCATGATGCTCCGTCTGCTAAGTGGGGTACTAAAAGGTATTCAGAAATGTCTACATGTCCTAAAACAACATAGAAAATTACGCCTAAAACCAAAAGTGCCAGCAGTACTAACGAAGAACTTAATCCGTCAACGCCATCGGTACAGTTGGTGGTGTTTACCGAAGCCCACAAGAGAATGACGACAATAACAACATAAAGCCATACTGGAACAGGTACATTGCCAGAAATAAAGGGCAACCAGAAAAATAAATTGCCATCTGGAGACTGAGAGCGTAACTGCCATGCAAGTAACAGTGCTGCTGCTAAGGCAATAATAAAATCAAGCAGGGCTTTAATATATTCTCCCCAGCCTTTTTCACTTCGGTCATCAAGATAGCCGGTAAGCATCATAAGCCAGGTAAGTACTAAAGTTCCCACTTGAAGAGTATCGAGAGGAACAAAAACAAAACTTAATATGACAAAAATACTTATAAAGACAATACCGCTTCCAGTAGGTTTTCCTTTTGCGGCTTCTTTGGTAAGTGTAAACTCACGGCCTCTGTCTGTAGGCAAAAACCGATACAGTTTTGGAAGCAGTTTTACGGTAATGAAAAATCCTGAATACAGTGCCAGCGCAATCAAAACTGCATGTGATTGCAAAAGACGTGCTGGTCCCCAATAATTAGTAAGAAATCCACCCAAATAATACAGCATATTGTTCTATAGTAGCATAAGACCCCCAATGTTGCAAGTAAGCGCCCTGTATGCTATACTAAGTCTATGCAAATTAGATCTTCTTGCAGTAACCTTTCTGGTGCTGTTAGGGTTCCCGGTTCAAAGTCTCATACTATAAGAGCCTTGCTTTTGGCTTGTCTTTCTGAGGGAACATCACATATATATAATCCTCTTCCCAGTGCAGACTGTTTAAGTACCGCTGCTGCAGTTCCGCTTATGGGTGCTTCTGTCTCCTATACAGACGCTGAGGGGCACCTTCTTGAAACATGGACTGTTGACGGTGCGGGTAAAAAACTGCATCTTCCCTCAGATGTTGTTAATGCGGGTAACAGCGGTTCGCTTTTGTACTTTCTGTCACCCATTGCTTCTACTTTTGACGGTTGGTCTGTTTTTACTGGCGATGACAGTTTGCGTTCTCGTCCTGTACAGCATGTGGCAGATGTGCTTACTCAGTTGGGAGCAAAAGCATATTGTGCTGTTCCCCAAACAAATACCTGTCCTCTTGTTATTCAAGGAAAAATTCACGCGGGAACAGTACACACAGAAGGTTCGGTTTCAAGTCAGTACATTACGGGGCTTATGCTTGCTGCTTTGCGTTTAGACGGAACTTTACAAATTGAACTTTCTGATCCGAAAGAAACGCCTTACCTTACGATGACCGCAGAGTGGCTTAAAAAAGTTGGTGCAGAAGTTAGTGTCAGTTCAGACTTTCATCACATTAGCGTAAAGGGGCCTCTTGTTCCTAAAGCTTTTGACTGTACTATTCCCAGTGACTGGGAGGCAGTTGCTTTTCCGCTTATAGCTGCTTTAATAACAGACAGTAGCATCACAATAGAAAATATAGATGTAGGCGGAACTCAAGGTGATGATGCCATTGTTGATGTTTTGCGTCAGGTAGGGGCAGACATTCGCTTGGACAGTCAGAAAAAATGTCTTTCTGTTTACGGAAAATCATGTGCTCAAGATGGAGTGGGGCGGCTTTCTACCGAAAAATGTCCTAATGGTCAGTTAACAGTAAATCTTTCTGGCTTCCCCGATGCCATTTGTGCACTTGCTGCAATAGCTTGTTTTATTGAAGGAACAGTTGTCTTTGAAGATATTGCGGTGTGCCGTCGCAAAGAGACAGACCGTATTGCTGTTCTTACAAAGGAGCTTACAAAGTTGGGTGCCCAGGTAAAAGAAGAAAGCGACCGTCTTACTATTTACGGACATTCCCCCTTGCGAAAAGATGGCAGTGCTAATCCTGATTTTTGTCTGCATGGTGCTACGGTAGAAAGTTATAAAGATCACCGTGTTGCAATGTCTCTTGCCTGCATGGGACTGGGACTTACTCAAGATCAAACGGTTATAGTAAACGATGCTGAATGTTGTGCAGTAAGTTTTCCGCGCTTTTTTGAAGTTATGTGTACTTTGGGGGCAGCATTTAAATGAATAGTCGCACTAAGGGATTTATACGGACAGTTGAAACACCTCGTAAAAGTTCTACCGCTCGCATTGTTGTCTTTAGTGTTTTGGCGGCACTTTCCTTTGTACTCTACGGCATTCTTTTGGTAAGTTCTCCTTCGCTGCCTTTGACTGTAGCCTTTGCAACATTTGCATTCTTTCTCCTGTGTGTGTCTATTTGGTCAGTGTCTTCTAAAACGCGTCCTGTAAGTGACAGTCAGTTTGTAGTAGCAATGCCTTTTCATGCTGCTGTTCGTCCTCGATTAAGCTATAGACTAAGTCGTTTTTTTATGGTGCTGTCTGTGCTTTTGTTTTGCGCGGGTAACTGTGTGCTTTGTCTTTTTGAACTTCACCAACCCTTGTGCACTTTAGCTTTTTGTGCTTTTGCGGCAGTAGCTATTGTGTCTTACGGTCGAACACTTTTTTACGAAAAATCTGCTGGATAATTTTTTTTGAGGTAACGCATAAAGGCTTCAAAAATTTCTTTTGTGTAGTGAACTCCTGTCTGCTTTTTTAATTCAACAATACTTTCTTTTATGCTTAAGGCTTTGCGGTAGGGTCTGTCTGAAGTAAGAGCGTCAAAAATATCTGCGGCGCTTATAATCATTGCTTCTTCAGGAATTTCGTTTCCTTGCAAACCGTAGTAGCCTGTTCCGTTTATTGTTTCGTGATGGTAGCGAATGAAGGTGCTAATGCTTTTGAAAAATGGATTGTTGCACACAATGTTGTAACCAATTTCGGTATGTGTCTTTATTTCTGCGTATTCGTCTTCGGTAAGACTTGCTGCTTTGTTTATAATAGCATCTGGAATTCCAATTTTACCTATGTCGTGTAGCATTGCTCCGTAGCGTAACTGGTGTATTTTTTCTTCTTTGTAGCCTAGTTCTCGGGCAATGCCTTCTGCATGGCGAGTTACGCGGGTAGAGTGACCTTCTGTGTATGAGTCTTTAGCTTCAAGGGCTCGGGTTAATGATTCTACAATGTTGAAGTTACTTTCATCGAGTCTTGTGTACAGCTGACGGTTTGTTATTTCGCTTGCAGTAAAAGCACTTGCTATTTCAAGCATGTAGCGGTGTTCCATTCCAAAAGGTTCTGGGTTTTCGGGGTTGCGAATAAGCGTTACCACTCCTAACATTGTTTTGTCGGTTGAAACAGGAACACAAATTGCAGAGCCTTCAATAAAAGGTTCTTCTTCCATAAGAGCATAGGCAGGATTTGACAGTCTGTCTGGAATATAGAGTGGCAGTCTCGATTCAAAAACTTGCCCTGAAATGCCCTGTCCAGGTTTTAGAATTTTTGCGTTGCGAATTCCTTTTTTATTAAAGGGAACAAGCTGATTTAATTCTTCATCGTAAGCATAACAGATTCCTGCATCAAAAGGAATTTCTTTTACAAGGTCTTTCATTAAGTTATTGTACAGTTCAGTAATGGTTTTGTGGTGTTGCAGTGACCTGGGATACTGAGCCATGTGCAGCAATTCTCGTAAGCGTTGGTCTGCAACCGATGCCGCATACAGGTTAATGGTAAGACGATCTGTTAACTGTTTAAGAAGCGAAAGATCTTCTTGAGAAAGGTCTTCGTGTTTTTCTTGAGGCTTGTCGCACAGTAAAAGAAAAGCAAGTAAGTCAAAACGATGTACCACAGGAACAATCGTGTGTGCGTGATAGAGCGTAAACAGTACGTGTTCCAGCATGGGAGCATTTATTTGAAAATCTGAAAAGAGACGAGACAAGTCTGTTGGTTCGCTTATCATGGAAAGACAACCCGCAAACAGAGAGTCATCTGGAATGGTTGCGACCCCCTCTCTGTCTATTTCGCGGTATTCATGCAGTTCTGTTTCGTGGTAGAAAATGCGCATCTCGTAAGAAGGAAAGGCTTTTCCCGCAAACGAAATCGCAGACTGAATAAGTCCTGTAGTGGTAGTCCAATTGTCTAACTGATCAAGGCTGAATTCTTCCGCAAGCTGACCCATCAACTCTAAGGCATCGGGGGTCTGGTCAAATTCTGCCAAAACATTTTCCATATACATCATGTTACCGTATAAATGTTCAAAGTGCAACTGTTTTATTGTATATTGAATCATGGCTTTCTTTCGCTTGAAATAGCCCCCTTATTCTGATATACTCGTACCATGCTTACACTTAAATTTGGCGGAACCAGCATGGGTTCTTCTCGCCGTATTCTTGATAGCGTTGATATTATGATTGGTCGCGCAAAAACTGACCGCATTTCTGTTGTTGTCAGTGCTGTCGCTGGAGTTTCAAATAAGTTGCAGGAAGCAATTGACGCTTGTGTTTCTGGCTCAAGTGCTTTGACTTATGTAGAACAGCTTCGTACCATTCATACCGACATTTGTTCAGAAATAAAAAAAGAAGAAGCAGCCTTTGACACAGAGCGTGTTTCTAAAAAAATAGAAGCCTTACTTACCGAACTTAATAACCTTTTGTCTGGTCTTGCTACTTTTGGTGAATGCCCTTCGACTGTTCACTGTCGCATTATGGGCATGGGCGAGCTTATGTGTGCTCCCATTGTAGAAGAAGTGCTTGTTGCAAAAGGTCAGAATGTTCTTTTGTTAGATAGCCGTAAATACATTTACACAACGGGTAATCAAAAAGAGGGTGACCCTGATTACGAACGCAGTGCAGTCGCATTTCAGGCTTTGCGTGAGGGTGCTCTTAGTTTTACTCAGATTTTCCTTTTCCCCGGATTCATTTGTTCTTGGGTTGGCGGAACTGGCATGGAACCGGTTATGGGTCTTTTGGGTCGTAACGGAAGTGACTTTTCTGCTGCAATTGTAGGTTACTCTTTGGGTGCTTCAAAAGTAGAATTCTGGACTGATGTTGACGGAATCTACACGGCAGATCCTCGCGTTGTAAAAGATGCCATTTTGGTAAAAGACATGAGCTACGAAGAAGCTATGGAACTTTCCTTCTTCGGAAGTAAAGTGCTTCATCCTAAAACACTTTCGCCACTTGCGTCTAAAGGCATTGAAGCATGGAGTCTTAACAGTCATAATCCCCAAGCTCGCGGAACAAGAATTGGCAAAGGTCCTTTTGAAGACAGCGAGACAGGTCCTGTTCGTGGCATAAGTTGTTTGAAAGACTGTGCTATGATTAGTGTGAGCGGTTCTGGTATGAAGGGTCGCAAGGGTATGGCAGCTCGTATCTTTAGTGCAGTAAGTAACGCAGGCATTTCTGTTTTGCTTATAACTCAGTCTTCTTCTGAATACACTCTGTCTTTCTGTGTACGCAAAGCTTATTCTGCAAAAGTGCAAGATGTTTTGAAGGCAGAGTTTGCTCTTGAAATAAGCAGTAAAATTGTTGATGAAATAGAAGTTCATGACGACTGTGCTATTGTTTCTATCATTGGCGACAACATGAAAGCTAAGCGTGGTGTTGCAGGAACATTCTTTGACTCTCTTGCAAGCCGTGATGTAAACATTCTTGCTATTGCTCAGGGTTCAAGCGAACGCTCTATTTCTGCGGTAATCAACGCTGCAGACGGAGATATGGCAGTACGCATTGTACACCAGTTCTTCTTCAATACCGTTCAGTCAATTCAAGTCTTTGCTTTTGGAGCAGGAACTATTGGCGGAACTATGATTGACCAAATTCGCGACCAGCATGATGCTCTTCTTGAACAAGGCATAGATGTTCGTGTTATGGCCATTACTACAATCGACGGTATGATTTTAAGTGAAGAAGGTCTTGATCTTTCTAACTGGCGTGACCAAATGAAAAATCCTCAGTTTGAATTCAATTCAGACAAAAATGTGGATGACATCATTGCTTTTGTTCAAGATAAAAAACCGCTTAATCCTATCTTTGTTGATTGTACTGCAAGTTACGATTTGCCCGACCGCTATCTTGATATTCTTAAAGCTGGCATGAGCATTGCAACTCCTAACAAAAGAGCTAACTCTAAAGACATGGCTTTTTACAAAAAGTTGCGTCAGACTGCAAACGAAATGCATGTACGCTTTTTGTACGAAACAAATGTTGGTGCTGGTCTTCCTATCATCGATACACTGCAAAATCTCTTTAAATCAGGCGACCGTCTTACTGCTTTCAATGGCATTATGTCTGGTAGCCTTAGTTACATTTTTGGAAAACTGGATGAAGGTAAAAAGTTTAGTGAAGCCGTTCTTGAAGCAAAACAACTTCGCTACACAGAACCAGATCCTCGCGATGACCTCAAAGGAACAGATGTTGCTCGTAAGGCGCTCATTATTGCCCGTGAGTCTGGAATGGAACTAGAACTTGACGACATAGAAATGCGTTCTATCTTCCCCGCAGATTTTAATCTCGAAGGTACTACCGAAGAATTCCTTAAGAAACTTCCCGAACTGGATTCCTACTTTGCAAACAAAATGGCAGAACTTAAAAAAGAAAATAAAGTTTTGCGTATGGGAGCAAGCATAAAGGACGGAAAAGTTTCTGTTGGTATGCTTGAAGTTGGCCCCGATGATCCGCTCTATGGTGTTCGTGGTGGAGAAAATGCTTTTGTATTTACCACTGCCCGTTACACACCCATTCCGCTAACTGTTCGTGGTTATGGTGCTGGTGCTGGTGTTACCGCTGCTGGTGTATTTGGTGACATTTTGCGTACAGTCAGTTGGAACGTTATGCGTCCTAACGCGTAAGGCAAGCGGCCTATGGTCATTGTTTTAAAACCGTCGATTACTCAAAGTGAAAAGACTCAGCTTAAAAACTATCTGACCAAACGCAATTTTAAATTAAACGAAGTGCGCGGAGAAGAAGAGACAGTTCTTGCTGCGGTAGGTAAACTTTCTCTTGATGTTCGTGAAGTACAAATGCTTCCTGGCGTAAGTCGCGTTATTCCTATTTCTAAACCCTATAAACTTGCAAGTCGAGAGTTTAAACGAGACAACACGGTTATTACACTCAATGCCTCTGGACAAAACCTTCGATTAGGTGCAAGTCGAGTTTGTGTTATTGCGGGGCCTTCTGCTATTGAAAGTAAAGAACAACTTTTTTCTGTTGCACAAAGTCTTTCTGCAAGTGGAGCCGGAATTCTCAAAGGTGGTGTTTTTAGATCGACACTTTCGCCTTATGAATTTCAGGGCTTAGGTAAAAAAGCTGTAAAGTGGCTTTCTTTAGCAGGAAAAGAATTTGGTCTTCCTACTTGTACCGAAGTAAGCAGTGCTGAACAAGTTACGCTCGTGCAAGATTATGTTGATGTGCTTTTAGTCGGTTCAAAAAATATGGCAAACGGTGAACTCTTAAAAAAGGTGAGTGCATCGGGTAAACCAGTTATTTTGTACCGTTCTTCCAGTGCAACTATAAAAGAGTTTTTGCTTTCTGCCGAATGTCTTTTGGCTAATGGTTCTGAACAAGTAATTTTGTGTGAAAGCGGAATACGCACTTTTGAAGGAACAACACGAAGTACACTTGACCTTTCTGCTGTTCCACTTTTAAAAGAGTTAACACATCTTCCTGTTATTGTTGACCCATGCAGTGCTGTGGGAAGTAGAGATAAAATTCCTTCTCTTGCCATTGCCGCTATAGCTTGTGGTTCCGACGGACTGGTGCTTGATGTTCATGCAAATCCAGATGGAGCTGTTTGTGACGGAGCTCAGTCTTTGTATGTGCAACAGTTTGACAAAGTTATGCACGACATTCAGGCTTTGTGCCCCGTTGTAGGAAAAGTTGTTTCTCGTGTGCATGAAGTAAATAAAAGTGCAAAAAAAGTTACTCGTGCAAAACAAAAGCAAGTGTCTTGTGCGTATTCAGGAACTCGTGGTGCTTATGCTGAACAAGCAATAAGTCGCTATTTTGACGGTCTTGATGTAAAGAGTGTCGCATTAGATTCTTTTGCACAAATTTTCCAACAAGTAACTGACGGTAGTGTTCAATACGGAATGGTTCCCATTGAAAATTCCCTTGCAGGTTCAGTCTTCCAAAATTACGACAACTTTCTTCGCTTTGAAGATGTAAGCATTGTGGGAGCAGTAACACTTAACATTCGTCACGCACTCTTGGCTGTAAAAGGTGCTACTTTTGATGATATAAAACATGTGTATTCGCATCCCCAAGGATTTGCTCAGTGTAAAAAAATTCTTGATGCACATTCTGGCTGGACTCACATAGATGCTGTTTCAACGGCAACTGCAGCAGACTTAGTTCATAAGGCAAAGTCAAAAGCTAATGCTGCCATTGCAAGTGAAGTAAATGCTTCTTTGTATAAACTTTCTGTTCTTGCGCAAGATATAGCAGATGATCCGGGTAACTTTACACGCTTTGTTGTTATTGCAAAAGAAGGCAAAAAGTCTTCTCGAAAATTACAAAAGCCTAACATGGCAAGCTTTTTGTTTAAGTGTAAAAATGAACCTGGTGCACTTTGTCGTGCTCTTGGAGTTCTGGAGTCATACAAACTTAATTTGACTCGTCTTGAAAGTCGGCCCATTCCCGGAGAACCTTGGCGCTATTGGTTTTACGCAGATGCTGACATGCAAAAAAATGAAGTTGACAATCCCAGCACATACATAGACACCGTGCTTGATTCTCTGTCTAAAACAGTTGAACAGGTGCGTCTGTTGGGATTATATTCTGAAATAAGGTTTTAAGATAAATACTGGAGGAATTATTATGGAAAAATATGTGCTTTCTGTACTGGTAGATAACCATGCGGGTGTTTTGAGTCGTGTATCTGGTTTGTTCAGCCGTCGTGGTTACAACATCGATTCTCTTACTGTGTGCGAAACTGGTGATCCTACAAAGTCACGCATGACCATTGTGGTAACAGGAGACGAATACATTCTTGAACAGATTGAAAAACAACTTTCAAAATTGGTGGAAGTTATTTCTATTGAACACTGCGATCCTGCAAAGACAACTCAGCGCCAGACTGCACTTATTAAAGTAAAAGCTTCTGGAACAAATCGCTCTGTAATTATTGAACTGTGTAACATTTACCGCGCACACATTATTGATGTTGCAGAAAATTCTCTTATCATTGAAACAACCGGTAGCGAAGATAAAATTGGTTCTCTTATTCGTATGCTTGAACCCTATGGTATTCTTGAAATGCTTAAGTCTGGTCTTGTTGCAATGGACCGCGGAGAAAAAGTAATTCGTTAGTTTTTTATCTTAAACCACTTTTCGTCAAAGAGTTGCCACGTGCACTTATTGACGCTAACCGTCCCTGTTCTAAAAGAATTAACTTTTAACGGAAGTTCTTGTCTTTGGGGCAGGGTAAGGTTAGAAACTTCTTTTTGAATGTTTGCAAATTCAATACGAAGTGTTTTTTGACTGCCATCTTCTTTTGTAAAAATTACTGGAAAATAGAGCTTGTTTTTTTGCCTATCATGCAAAGCCTTTTCAATAACGCAAGCGCTTATTGTTCCCTCGAAAAAAGAATCATCGCAAAAAGCCCACAGCGGAAATGCAGGAAGCGCAAGAATTTCATCTTTGTTGCAGTACTGAAGAATTTCGTTTTGTAATTTATGCAGGGTAAAGAGAATGTCTTTGTTTGCGGTAAAGGCTTTCATGCGCATAGTGTAGCGTAAAATTAAAAAAAAGTGTAGCATAGTCTTATGAAGCGATTTGTTTTTATTTGTTCTTTGCTTTGTTGTTTGTGTGCCTGTAACCGTAATTCCTCTTTAATGCTTGAAGGTGAAAATTTACTTGCTCTTACAAAACAGTCAAAAAGTGGACTCATTGTTTCTGCTCAAACAGATACTCTTTTTTATCGTTTTACTGAATCTCAGCGTTCTCGTCTTGAAGCTTTAGCTCATTCTTATTCTGGTGCAGCATTAGATTTATTGTGTACAAAAAATGCTAAGCCCGAAACAGAATCGACAACTTTTTACGCAGGATTTTTATACGAATCTGATTTTTCTGATGAATATAAACTTGAAGTTGATTTAGATGCACGGCCACAAGTTTCTGGTGTACTGTCACAAATGAAGTTGCCTAAAGTGCATGTACTTCTTTCGCTTGCACGCAATGCAGAAATTCCTATTGGCTTTTTTGTAAAAGGTGAAGCAGGATTTGCTTTGTCTTCTGTTTCTTTTACTTCTGCAAAAATGGGCTACGATTTTAGAGAAGCAATTCCGCTTTTTGCCTTTGGTCCTGACGGTGGTGGCATTGACCCTGAATCTCGTAACTTTAATTTTACCGGTGGCTCTTCTTTGTTTGTTACAGAAAAATCTGGTCAGACTTTGCTTCCCTACATTTATGTTGAGTTTGCTCCCACACAAGATATAGGAACTCAAAGCAAGCAGCTTACTGTTCGTGCTTCTTATGCAGGTGAAGATTTTCTTTTGCGTCGTTCTCCTTCTTGCAATAGTCTTACTTTACAGACGGCAGCTTTTAATTCTGCTTTTGGAAAACTTTCATTTACTTCTCACAAAGAATCTGTTTTGTGCGCTTTGCTTTTGCCTAATTCAGAAAAGTGCTTTGCTTTACAAGATGGAATTGTTCAAGAACCCTTAGTAAGTGACTTGGGCTTTATGTTTGACTATCCAACTGCTTCTTGGCGTAACCGCGAGTACGAATTGTTCCGCTGGGAAGAGTTTCCTTCTGTTTTACTTTTTACTTTCAGAGACTATGCAATTCAAGATCAGTTCTTTACTCGACTTGCATACTATGTAGAAAAAACAGGTTACAAAGGAACTTTTGTTGATGATCAGTTTATTCTTACTGAACATGGCTACAATGCACATGACTACAAAGCAGATGATCTTGCACGCTTTTTTACAGATGCTGCAAAGAAAAAGGTAAAACTAAATAAGCATGAACTGCTTTTAAAAGATATTTTGCTTTACAACGGAATAATTGTTGCTGATGGTTCTGACGCATATAAAGCAGGAAGTGGTTGTATTATTTCTTTTAGCATGGAATCTGAACCGTACTTGCGCTATCAGCTTCTTGCACATGAAGGTTGGCACGGTATTTATTTTGGTGATGAAGATTTTCGCGATACTGTTGCAATGTGTTACCTGATGTTTGACCCTGTATACATGGATTTTTTGCAAACCTATTGGGCAACATACGCATCTCTTCAGTATGACCGTAGTGATGAATACTTAATGCGAAATGAGTTTATGGCTTACCATTTGCAGCAGGCGGTTTCTCAAATTGCAAATTACTTTATAACACGAGCACAGTGGGGTTCTGTTCAGCGAATACAAAAACAAAATGCAGATTATGTCATTGCAACAAAAGCAGAAGCTTTTACCGACACCGCAACAATGTTAAGTGACTATGTCTTTACTCGTTGGGGCTTGTGTGCCGGTCGCGTGTGGAATGTAAGTCGTTAGAGAGTCATTTCTATTTTTGAGCAGCTAGGTCAATGTTGTACATGCGTTCTGCACCTACCGTTGAAGGCGGTCCATGACCTGGTAAAACAACGCAGTTGTCGTTCTGAGAAAGAATTTTTGTATGAATGTTATTACAAAGCATTCGTTCTGCGTATTTACTACCCGTTGAACCAATGGTTCCTGCAAACAAAACATCTCCGGTAAAAAAAACATTTTCAATGCGGAAGACCATACTGTCGCTCGTGTGTCCAGGAAGAGAAAAATAAGTTATGGTCAATCCTGCTTCAGAAATAGTTCCCTCGCCACCTAATACTGTTGACCAGTTGCCACAAACTTCGTAGTCAGCTGCATATACTTTAGGCTTGTAAATGCGTTTTATTGTTTCTAGACCTTTAATGTGATGTTCATGATTGTGCGTTACCAAAACTCCTGTAAGCGTATAGCCACCGTCTTCAATTTGCGAAATAAGTTCTGAAGTGACAGCTGCTGGGTCTACAATGAGTGCTTGCATAACATTAGGGTCATCATTAACAACGAGGTATGAATTGGTAAAGCCGTTTTTGCTTAAGTGATAGTATATTTTCATGCTTCGGCCTCGTCTTCGCTTTCGTCATGCAGGAAAACTTTTGAATTTTTTATGCGGTCAAATAATGCTTCTCGTGTGTTTGAAAGTTTAAACGAAACTGCTTCTCTTAGTGAATCGTAAAAAATTGTTTTTTTGAGGTTGCAGTTTTTCATTGATGTGTTCATAAGAATTGCTTTTATAAACTGACTGTTGTATAAATCACTGTCGTCAAAACTACATTGGTAAGCGGTTGTTCCATTAAAGTTGTTGTTCAATAAGTCGCTTCCTGTAAAGAGTGTGTTTATAAACTTTGCTCCTGCAAATGAACAGAACTGAAAGTTGCTTTGTAAAAAAGTGCTGTCGGTAAAAGTACAAAAATTGAATACACTCATGCGTAGCCGTAAGTTACTTGCATGCATATTTGCAAAGGTGCAGTTTTGTATGCTGCAACCACAAAAGAATTTGTTACTTAGGTCAACGCCAGAAATAGAAAGACTTTCTATGTTAAGATTTATAATTTTGTCATGCGTAAGAAGATAGTTTCTAATTTTGTTTACTGATTCTGAGGGATTTTCTAAATGTTCAATGCAGTAGCCGGGTTCGTCTGTTATGTTGCCGTCATCATCTATTTGCGACAGAGCAAGTTTTTTGCAACCCAAGTGCATGCACAAATTCTTCTTAAACATACATATACTGTACGCTATTGAAAACATTTAGTCAAATGGCTATGATAAAATTATGTGTTGGAAATGTGGAACGTTACTTGATGAAAATGAACCTGTCTCTCGCAGTGCAGAGTGTCCTGTCTGTCATGCAGATGTTCATTCTTGTCGTAATTGTCTTTATTATGAACCCGGAAGTCATTACGATTGTCACGAAACAGTTGATTCTTTGGTAAGCGACAAAGAACGTTCAAACTTTTGTGAACATTTTAAATTGAACCGTTCGGCATCTTCTTCTGATGCGGCGCAAAAACAAGCTGCGGCAAAAAAAGCATTTGACTCATTGTTCACTATATGACCTATGAAAGACTATATTGATTTTGCATTTTTAGATAGCGGAACCGGTGGCATTCCCTACATGCTTGAATTAAAGAAAAAAAGCCCTGACTCTCGCTGTGTATATTTAGGAGACACTGCACACTTTCCTTATGGAGAAAAAACTTCAGAAGAAATTACTTTGTGTGCTTCACAAGCCCTTTCTCTTATTGTAAAAAAATGGAATCCTCGGACTGTCATAATTGCTTGCAATACTATAAGTGTAACTTCTCTTGCAGACTTAAGGGCACTCTTTCCCAACATTCCCATTGTGGGAACTGTTCCTGCAATAAAACTTGCTGCTTCTGTTACGCACAACAAACGCATAGGACTCCTTGCAACAAATGCAACGGTTAATCATCCATACAATAAAAAACTTATTCAAGATTATGCAAAAGACTGTCATGTTTTTAACCGTGGCGATCCAGATTTAATTGCTTTTATAGAACACGAACTTTTTAACGCAAGTGAAGCAGAAAAGCAAAAAGCAGTTGAACCAGCAGTTTCGTTTTTTTTAGAAAATAAATGTGACACTATTATTTTAGGTTGTACTCATTTTACTCACATAGCAGAAAATATAGCGAGTGTGGCGGGTAGTGGAGTGCAAGTGGTAGACAGTCGAGATGGTGTTGCAAACCAAGCCCTTCGTGTTGAACAAAAACAGATAGCAGTTTCTGTTCAACAGAAAGCAAGGTTAGATACTTTGCCACCTGATCAAAGTTTTTTTGTTACTGCCCTGCACAATACAGAAGACGATCGTGAGTATGCTGCCCTCTGTAAAAATGCAGGAATTCCTTGGGGTGGATTAATTACAAACGCTTAGCAATTTCGTCAATAAATTCCCAAGAGTTCAAAATCTGAGTTGCCTTAGGTTCGGCTAAAGCTGCTAAGTCGCCAGTCATAATTCCATCTTCAATTACAGACAGTGTTGCTTTTTCCAGTTTATGTGCAAAGTCTGCAAGGTC
>DMQP01000098.1 GCA_003455655.1 Treponema sp.
CGCACAAAGTGCTTGTTGTAGCGGTAAAAGAAATGGCACGGTGCTAAGAAATTGATGGCACGGAGGGGGAAAGGTGACGCCGGAACATCTGCAAGGAGCGTAGCGACTGAAGCCGTGACGGTGGCGCATTTACACCGGGAGTGACCGTAGTTTTGCAGAAGAGTTGAGCACTTGTTTTATTCACCATTTAGATTGCATTTTCTTTTGAGGGTGGTATTTTTTTTTGTCTCATGGTATACTTTAAGTGATGCGTAATAAAATAAAATTTTTACTAATTTCATTGCTTAGTGCCTGTGCATTCCTTTCCTGCTCTGTTACTGCTATCAAAGACGGAAGAGCACGACCTTCAAACAGCGGAAACCTTCAAGTTGTGAAAGGGAAACTATGCGACCAAGACGGACAACCTGTTATGCTGCGTGGCATAAGTACTCAGAGCATTCTTATTAGCGAACCGCTTTTAAATGAACAACTGTTTAAAGAAATGTCTCGCGATGACGGCATGAACATTATTCGACTTGCCATGTACACTTCCGGAGTTGGCATTACCGGTTACTGTACTAAAGGAGACAAAGAGCGCCACAAAAAAGATATTTTCGATGCTGTAGAAAACGCAAAGAAAAACGACATGTATGCAATCATTGACTGGCACATTTTAGGAGACGGAGATCCTAACATATTCATTGAAGAATCAAAAATTTTCTTTGATGAAATGTCTAAAAAATTCTGTTCCTACAACAATGTTCTTTATGAAATTTGTAATGAACCCAACGGTGTTGAATGGCCAGCAGTTAAAAGTTATGCCGAACAAATTATTCCCATTATTCGCAAAAACGATCCAGACTCTGTTATCATTGTAGGAAACCCTGACTGGTCAAAAGATTTGGAAAGCGTTGCAGAAGATCAACTTGATTTTGAAAACATTCTGTACACCCTGCACTTTTATGCAGCAAGTCACAAAGAAGAATTCCGCGAAATGACAAAAAAAGTAAGTCAAGCAGGTCTTCCCATTTTTGTAACTGAATACAGCATTACTGCTTCAAGCGGTGGACTTCCCCGTGATATAGAAAGTGCAGACGAATGGATTAGTCTACTTGAAGAAGAAAACATTTCTTACTGCTTGTGGGCATTGGCTAAAGTTCCCGAGGCATGTTCAATCATTAGACACGATGTTCATAAGAACTACGGATTTGTCGAAGACGATTACACTCCCACAGGAAAATGGCTTATGGAAACACTCAAAAGCCACAACAGTCGTTAAAAAGAATTAAAACAATTCAAGGCGTGACAGAAGTGCATCAAGTTTAACTCCGTACTGTCTGTCACTTGCCCATGTTCCTGCCAGTTCAAAAACACTTGGTGCTTTTCCCCGCGGATTAACCCACTTGTAGCGATTATCAATAAGTTCATGTACAAGCACTTTATCTGCTGTGGTTGCGTAAGCGTGCAAGTGTTGAATGTGTGCGCGAACTCCTAACTGTTCTGTGGCAAAACGTTCTCCAGGATGATCTGCATCTATTGAACCCAAACCGCAGTAATTGTGCATGTCTGGAGTAACTAATCCGCCAAAACGCAAAAAGCCTGTTTCAAGACACATCTGAACAAAAGCACAATCGCTATTTATGCCTTCATCTTTAGCTTCACTTACATAGTAGCGAGCAAGACGCATAACTTGTTCACTGTTTGCTTCAGGATTATTTGCCATAAAAAAAGCATGCAGTTGTGACGCATTTTTTACCGCTTGTGCCGTCAACGAACGAGACACTGGTTTGGTGCGAAGTCCAAAGCTAAGACATCCTGCAAAAAGAAGTGAAAGCAAAAATGCACTAAAGACACAAAGTAATTTACGCATTATTTTATTGTTGAACCTATGTAGTTTGAACCGTCAAGAATTGCACGAATGTTTTCAATGTTTTTACCAGCGGCACAAATAACGGTTAATCCTAATTCAGAAGCTTTTTTACTTGCAATAGGATCGAAAGGACAGTTCTTTCCGGGAACCCATTCATCGCCTACCATTTTGCGGAAGTCTGCCCAGCTAATAGTGTCTATGGGTTTGGCATCAGGATTTTTACGAGGATCGTCTGTGTAAACTTTTTCAATGTTTGAAAGATTTACAACAGTGTCTGCTTCAAAGCGTTCTGCTAAAAGCACTGCATCGTTGTCTGTAGAAAAACCAGGTTTCCATCCTGCTGCAACAAGAATGCGACCAGTAAAATCACTTACTGAAGTGGGATCAATAACAACATCTTGTTTACACAAAGGACCAAAAACTGTTTTTAAAATCTGAGCATTAAGTCGTGTTGCGGTAATGCCTATCCAGTCACAGGCATAATCTTTTGCACTTTCATCTGGGAAAGCACATGCTTTTTTTTGCGCATCGGTAAAAGTTTCTGCAACAGAACGATATGCATTCTGATACACACGAGCTGGAGCTCCACCACCGGCAACAAGAATAAGTCGTGCGTCAGGATTTTTTTCAAGCCACTGACAAATCATATTTGAAAATTCAGCAAGAAATTTTACATCTGGTTCTGACGGAGCAATAATGGAACCTCCGACACTCAATACTTTTGTAATCATATATTCCTCCAAAAACGATTAGTAAATTCCTTTAACAATAGGATTAGTCCACAGTGAACTATAACTTGCTGTTCCACTGCTTGCTTCTTCCCAAATTGACTGTAAGGCATAGGTTCGCGGACGATAGACTGTTTTTCCGTTTGGTTCGGAAGTGCGTATTTGTGTCCATCCTCTACTGAATGCAACATGCTGACTGTCTAAGTTACCCCAATAGTATGCGGGAACACTATCTACTTGTGCAAAGGGTTTATACTGTAAGCCTGCTCCAATAGCAACATCTGCAGGGAACCAACCATATCCTTCAAAGTACAATTCTGCCCACCAGTGAGGTCGACAGGTTGAATCACTTTCAATAAGAATACCACCAATCGGAACTGTTGGAACTCCGGCAGCGCGGCACAAGGCAGTAAAGACAATTGCAAAGTCGTAAGCGTCACCTCGGTATGTTTCAAGCATATCAAGAGGAGACACATTGCCAACACGAAGTTCTTCTTGAATACGGTAATGAGAAAGCATGTAGTTGTAAATGGTAACAGCTCTGCGGTAACGAGAAGTTTCTTCACCTACAATTTTTTTTAGTAGTTCAGTTATGCGAGGATCGTTTGCAGGTACTAAGGCATCGGCAGCTGTATACTTTTGGAACAAGAGTCGAGTTGTATCAGAAAAGCGTGCGGGTATGGCATCTCGTTTAATGTTGTTAGTAACAGTGTAAGTGGTAACAACAAAGGTATGAGTGAAGCGTTGTTTTGCAGTTATTGAATTAGGCAGTGCTTTTTTATGAATAATGTTAAAGGGATCATCTGAAATAAGTGCTTCTGGTGTACAGTCTGTCATTTCTACCGAAGGCTGAGATGCAGAAAGTGGCGGTCGTGGAACATACAGTGTTATTGTTGAACCCTGAGCAGAAACGGCATTTGAAATTTCTGCATCTACTTGAAGAACATAGGTGCGTTTTCCAGTAAGACCTTTTTGTCCTGCATTTGTTTCAACCGTAAGTTTTTGTGTTTGACTTATACCCTTTTCTGTCTGAACATAAACAGAACCAGTCATTGCTCCGTCGGGAACATGAACTCTTATTTCTGTGTCTGTCCACGATTCGTAGTCGAAGTCATAAGTGCTTGCAGGTATATACTGTGCTTCAGAATTCGTTGCATCTTCTTCACGGCTTGCGGTAAACAAAACCTGCGAGTTACCCCGAGATTCACCAAAGTTGCTGCCTGTTATGGTAATAGTTTGTCCTATGCTTGCACGCTGAGGTGTAATGGAACGCAAAGAAGGCAGTGTAGTTCTTGGACTGGTATGAGAAGCAATGGGAATACCAGATGCATTTGCAAAAAAGCCAGGTTTAGAACGCCCCGCAGAAGTTCCAACAATAACAAGACCGTCTTGCACATTTGCAGGAAGCAACACTTTTATTTCTGTGTCGCTCCAATCAAGATATCCGGAAGAAGTAAGACGAGATCCAGCAATTTCTACGTAAGAAGAATTTCTCGAAGAGCCAAAGTTTTCTCCAGTAATGAGCATGACATCTCCTGGAGAACCAACAGAAGGATTAACTAAATCTATAACTGGTTTTTTGTTGACAGACATATTGGCAAGAATAATAACTAAAAATCCTAGCGCAATAATGCTCGCAAATGTCAAAAATCTGACCCATGCAAATCGTCTGAAAATCTCTTTATAAAAACGAAACGGATTCAATTTTCACTGCCCATCTTTACCACAATGTTACCAAGGGGAACAGTAACTGTAAAGGTAAAGCCCGAAATAGTTTCCTGTACTTGAGGCTGTTCAACCGTCACTACTGGGGCAAAAACATCGTAACTTGCAAGGGATTCGCGCACTGCTTGTGTACTTCCCAAACCCTCTGTTTGGTCAACAAAAATAATTTGTGTATTGCCCAAGTTTGCAGCAGGAATATCACTTGCGTTTACAGGAGTTGCAACAGAAGTGTCGCTGGTTAAAAGCGGAGACATACTGGTTGTAAGTTCTGCGGGAGACTGAATCTGAGTGCGGGCAACAGGTGCAAAATTAGTTGTTTGAACCGGCTGCTGTTTTGCAGAACGAACAGGGAAAATCAACATAACTGCGGCTGCAGCGGCGGCACCTGCAAGAGCACCCGTAAAGCGTGAAGAATTGCGCAGTTTAACCACATTATCTGAGAATGAAGATTTTTTAGAAAGAGAAAGTGTCTTACTATATGAAAGTTTTGTCTGTAAGCGTTCAAAACTCGCATCTATCTGAGCCTGACTGGGCGTATGTGCCTGTGCGTCTTTTGCAAAAAGAGTGTGTAAAGCCTTTAGACGGTCAAGCTGAGCCTTGCAGTTAGGGCAAGATGCAATGTGTGCTTCGTATTCTGCAATGTAAGCAGAAGGAAGTTCGCCATCGAGATAGAGTGAGTGAATATCTTTTTCAGGGCAGGTAGACATCTTCTTCTCCTATCAGTTTAGATAACTGTTCCCTTGCACGGAATACACGGACTTTTACATTTCCTTCCGTTATGCCGAGCACTTTACCGATTTCGCGGTAATTCATTTCACCATACTCGCGCAATACCAGTACTTCCTTTAGTTTTGCGGGCAGCTGATCCAGTGCTTCACGGGCTTTTTCTATGGCTTCATCCTTCAAGAGGTCTGTTTCGCCACTGTCCATGTGCTGTCTGCCCTCATACAAAGCCTTGTGATAGGCCTTTGCCTCACGCAACTTACGCTTGGCATAGTTAAGGGATGCATTTTTTACTACGCGAATAAGCCAGTATTTAACATCATCGATTGAAGGAAAAACAAGTGCCTTTTCATTCGCTTTAATGAGTGAATCGTGCACTAAATCTTCGGCTGCTTCTTCGTCGTTTACAACTCTGTAAGCAACCTTAAAAAGCAGCTCATACGTGGCGTTATATACTGTCCTAAAGTCCTGCGGATTATCGCAATGTATCTCTGCAGAACCTTCTCTATTATCTAACACGGTTATCCCCTATAAGTTACAAGCTTTCGCTCTGTTTTACACCCGTTTCCATGTTGGTCCACTTGGTGTGTCGATTATGGTTATGCCCCTCTGTGTAAGTTGATCACGAATTGCATCTGCACGGGCAAAATCTTTTGCTTTTTTGGCTTCAGTGCGCTCTTTTACCAAAGCATCAATTTCTGCTGCTTCCGGGTCATCAGAATGATCATTGGCTTTAGCTTCTTTAGCTGCTTCTGCTACCATTTGCTGCTGAACTTTTTGTGCACTTTCCAAAAGACGCAAACCTATAACACTGTCCATGCGGTCTATAAGATCAAGCGCTTCTTTGGGGTCAAGGGATGCGTCTTTAATTACTTTAGAAATAGTGCTTAAAGCAACCGGAGTCATAAGGTCGTTTTCCAAAGCAGCTTTAAAGGCATCGAGGTACTTATTTGCAGAGTCGCTTAAAGCAGAACGATTATCTGCTTCGCCTTTTGCGTATGTTTTTCCTGCCGAAAGTGAAAGACCACCTTTTTGCGCAAGTTTTACAATTTTTTGAATTAAGGCAGCACGGCCACTTTTTGCTCCTTCAAGAGCATCAAGCGAAAAGACTAACTGTTTGCGGTAATGTCCATTCAGTAAGAAAAAGCGATAGTCTAAGGGTTCAAAGCCTTTGCTCTTTAAAGAAAAGCCTTTTTCTGGAGGAAGGTCTGTCTGCAGGGTAATAAAGTGTCCTGTAGACTTACTCATTTTTCCCCCTTCAAGAATAAGGAACTCATTATGAAGCCAGTAGTTAACCCATTTTTTGCCAGTAGCACCTTCACTTTGGGCAATTTCATTAGTGTGGTGAATAGGCACATGGTCAATTCCGCCTGTATGAATATCAAAGTGTTCGCCCAAATACTTCATACTCATTGCAGAACACTCTATGTGCCAACCAGGATAACCTCTTCCCCAGGGTGAATCCCAAGTCAATGCTTGGTTTTCGAACTTACTCTTCGTAAACCACAAAACAAAGTCGTGGGGATTGCGTTTATTTTCATCAACAACAACGACCGCTCTCTTTCCTGCTCCCGCCTTTAGTTCATCAAGATTAAGCTGAGCCAAATCGCCATAATGTTCGTAAGTAGTAACATCGTAATACAAGTTACCACCAGCCATATAGGTATGACCGTTAGCTTCAATGCGTTTAATAAGTTCTATCATGTCTTGAACATGATCGGTTGCCTTACAAACCACATCTGGACGAATTATATTGAGCGCATCCATATCAGCAAAAAAAGCGTCAGTATAAAACTGTGCTACTTCCAAAACAGACTGATGTCTTTCTTGCGCCGTTTTAAGCATTTTATCATCACCGTCATCGGCATCTCCCGTAAGGTGACCAATGTCAGTTATGTTCATAACATGCTTTTTGTCGTATCCCAAAAAAGTAAGAGTTCGGTCTAGTGTATCCAAAAAAACATACGCTCGCAAATTACCTATATGAGCATAATTGTAAACGGTAGGACCGCAGCCGTAGAATCCCACATAGCCGGGAGTAATGGGAACAAATTCCTGCATGGTGCGTCCCATGGTATTGTATAGTCGTAATGCCATTTTA
>DMQP01000199.1 GCA_003455655.1 Treponema sp.
TTTTTTACGAGAATGGTGCGTCCTTCAAATTCTGGCTTTTGGAATTCCTGAGGCATATCCTTGAGGTCAGAAGAAATCATGTGGTTCTTTACAATATCTTTTGTGTAGTTGAACCAGAAGTTTGACAGTGCATTAAGCACTTTGCCTTTGTCAGTAATCATGGTGGGAAGAATTACGTCAAATGCAGAAATGCGGTCTGTCGTAACAATGACCATGCGGCCATCTTCCAAGTCATACACTTCGCGGACTTTTCCGCTTATAATCTTTTTCATGCCTTTACTCCTGTGCTGGGAGTGTAGCACGATACAAGCAAAATCGCAAGCGGTTACATAAAAGGACTAAAGAGTTTGCAGAATGACCAGAAGGCTCTCGAGAAAATGTTTTTCTTGTCGTAATAGCTAAGGGTTACGGCTTCGCTTTTAGAAAGATCTTCTTCAAACATTTGCTGGCACTTCTGAGAAAAACTTTTGTCGTAAAAAATAATGTTTTGTTCAAAGTGTAGGGTAAAACTGCGGTTGTCTATGTTTGTAGTTCCCACTGTACAAATTTTTTGATCTGCAACAAGCATTTTTGAATGAATGAATCCAGGGTAGAGGTAAATGTTAATGCCATCGCGCAAAGCTTGTCGTGCAAATTCCGAAGATGCGGCTTTCATAAAAAATTTATCCCAGTCACGGGGAATAATGATGTCAACTTTTACTCCTGTGTAGGCTGCAATTTTTAGTGCAGTATAAAACTGTTCATCTGGAGTAAAGTAGGGCGTTTCAATACAGACTCTTTTTTTTGCTCCCATAATCATGCGGATAAGAGCATCTTCAATTTTTCCTTTGTGTTCGTCATCTGGTCCTGCATTCAATACTTGTGTGTAGAGTGAACCATGAGAAAGTAAATCTGAACCTTTGCCATGCATTTTGTAAATATCACCGAAGCGTTCTTTTGGAAAGTATTTTTCTATCTTCTGTTCTGTCTTTGACCGGCGGTGCCATGCATCCATAGAATACCAGTCAATTAAAAATCGACTTTGCAAGTCATAGACAATGTCTCCCGTTACGCGGACAACGGTATCTCTCCAGTTAAGTTTTCTATGCTTTGACTGGTTTGCGTATTCGTCTCCAATGTTCACGCCTCCCACATAGGCAACTTGTGAATCTATGACCGTAAGTTTTCGGTGGTTTCTGTGATTAAGAGTAAGAGGCAGTCCCAAGCGTATTTGGTAGAAGGGTCTTGCTCTTCCGCCGCACTGATTTAGTTTTTTGAAAAAGCGAGTCGGTGTTAAAATTGAACCAAAATCATCGTAAATAAGTTTTACATCAACGCCTTCTTTTGCTTTACGGCACAGAATGTCCATAATGCGTTTGCCAATTTCATCTTTGTGAAAAATAAAATACTCCATGCAAATAGAAGTTTTTGCTTCTTCCAAATGAGCACAGACATCTTCAAAAAAATCAGAGCCAGTGACATACAGTTGCGGTTTGTCTGTGGTAATAAGCGGACAGTTGCCTCGTTCTAGATTCATCATTATAAGCGGATGAAATTCTCCAGACACAGCAGCTGGCAGTTGGGCCTCAGGACTGGTTAAAAGTGTGCGCTGTTCTTCAAAAAGTGGTTCTGTAAGATGGTGAACATATTTGTTAATTTCTTTCATGCTGCGGGAACCAGCAAAAAAGTTTCCGCTAAAAAGCAAGTATAAAACAATTCCCAGGCCCGGAAGAAAAGCAAGAACCATAATCCACGCAAAACGTCGGGTTGCTTCCTTTCGTTCAAAAAATAAAATAAAAAAAATAAATGCATAGTCTATAAGTGAAATTATCAACTGAATTAATGCAGGTATATTTACCGGACCGTCCATATTGTTCAGTATAACAAGTCATCTTCCTTGGAGCAAGTCATGTTCTCTAAAGCTAAAGTAATCGTCTGTTGTTATAATAAGATGATCTAAAAACGAAATGCCCAAGTACTCAGATGCAGTCTGTAAGCGAATGGTTGTTTCTCTGTCTGCGGTACTGGGAAAACATGGTCCGTAGGGATGATTGTGACAGCAAATGATTGCAGATGCATGAAGACTTAAGGCTTTAGAAAAAACTTCTCTTGGATGAATAATGGTCTTTCCTACTGTTCCTACTGAAACAACATAAATGGCAAGTATTTCGTGAGCACCATTTAATGCAGTACAAACAAAGTGTTCTCTCTTTTGCAAAGTGTATTGTTTAACGTAGGGAATAATGTCGCTGGGTGTATTGATGACTGCTGTTCTGTAGCGGGAACGTCTTCTTCCTAATTCAATAGCAGCTGCGACTGCAAGCGACCGATTTACCCCCATGCCCGTTACTGTCTGTAAATTTTGTAAGAGCGTGTCTTCGTTGCTTGCTTCCAGTGCAGAAAGAACTCTTTGTGCCAGTTGTGCAACCGGTACATCTTTTGTTCCGCTTCCCAACAGTAGCATTAACAGTTCATGGTCTGAAGGGAAGCTTATACCGTTTGCAAGTGTTAATTCGCGGATATCGGGCTTTTGTTTAGCCGAACATAATTCTTGTGCCATACCATGTATATAATGGCACTGGCAAAACAATTATGACACTTTTATTGAACTTGTTCGATTATTTTTTTGAGAGAACTTAAACTTAAGCCGGTGTCGCTCGTAACAGAGTAAGAAAAAGTTCCATCTTCCCAAGTTGCAACAAAGGTTTTTCCGGAAGTTCCGCGAGATTCAACTTGTAGCCCGTTTATAATTATAGTGTTCTCTTCGTCGTAAGTGTTAAAGTCGCCGCTTATGTCGCCAGGAGTGTTTGCTTTTCGAATGCGTATTTTTTCTTCTTCGTTAGCACTGTTTTTGTAAATGACTTCGAGCATTTTTCCTTGCATAGCCCGATACACGCTTGCAGAGTAGCTTTTTGCAATTTGTTCGGGAACAGCAAGAGAAAATCCTGCGGTGTTTTCGGCAGACTCTATGTCTTTATAGGTAGTGAAGGGGTTTGCAATTTGCACGGAAGTTTCCTCCTTAACTGCAGAAGCACTGGTAGTACATGCTGAAATAAAAAGCGCTGTCAGTAGTAACAGAAATGCATGAAAGAATCGTTTCATAAGAACCTCCAATTTTTTTTAGTATATACTTACTTGTCAATTAGCACAACGGGGTTTATAATTAAGAATATGGACGATATGGAAGAAATCCGCTTTGATTATGCTCAAAGTCGAACCTGGAAAACGTGGGTGTGTGTTGCTGCAAGTATACTTGTTTGCATTGCGCTCTGTTTTCCCTCAATATATAGAGCTCCTCACGAACTTATAGATGCTGGTCGAACCATTTATAGTGGTTATTTAATTTTACTGCCTCTCCTTCTTATGAGTGCCATTGTGGGCTTTGACCCAACTGCACTTGCTGCTTTTGTTTTGTTAGGAGCCCGCTGCTTTTACACACATTCTTTTGCATATGATGCTTGTGTCTACTTGCTTGCTCCTGCTTGTGCCTGGCTTGTTGGGCGTAACCGAGGTTTTAAAAAACCGCTCTTTGCAATTTTGGGTGCTCTCTATTATGCCTTTGCTTTGGGAGGTGTTCGTTTTGTCTTCCACGAAATGGTTATGGGAAACGGTTTTTCTACGCTGACAACGAAAGCATTTTTTTATGAATGTGCATTAGCCTTTCCTGCTTCTTTGCTTGCAAGTTTTCTTTCTTTTTTGTTTATGCGTTATGCACCCGAGTCATGGAAACTTATTTTCCGCGGAAGTTTTGAATACAGTAAGCGTTATGACAAATATGAACAGTTAATTCGAGCAGACGGTAAGCGTCATACTCACATGTCGTCAAAAATTCTTTTGGCAACTTTTTCAAAAACGGTTCTTGCCTGTGTGGTTTCAGGTTTGTTTGCTGCAGTTCTTTTGCAGAATATGCAGTTTGAAGATCTTTTCATTAAGACACATCGCTTTAATCGTTTTATTTCAAATGAAGGAATTGAATTCTGTGCAAAGCTTATTCTTATGATGATGGCAACCAGTGTTCCTGCAATGATTCTTATAAACTGGTTCTTCTCGTATAAAATTATTACGCCTATTGTTCGTATGTCTCAGTTTATGCGTGGCTTTGAGCGTACTTCAGAAAAGAGGCGTAAAAGTTATGTTCGTCTTTTGCATCAGCTTAAAATAAATTCTCATGATGAACTTGCAGACTTGTTCCATTCAATAGACCGTTCTATTTCTGAAATTAACATCTTTATTGAAGCGCTTGAACGAGATCAAAAACTTTCAGAAGATTTACGCGTTGCCCAGGCATCTAACGAAGCAAAGTCAACCTTCCTTTCAAACATGAGCCACGAAATTCGTACTCCTATAAACAGTGTGCTTGGCTTTGACGAAATGATTTTAAGAGAATGTACTGAACCCAACATTATTGCCTATGCAAACGATATTAAAAACTCTGGAAAAGTTCTTTTAAATCTTGTTAACGACATTCTTGACTTTTCAAAAATTGAAGCGGGTAAGATGGAAATTATTCCCGTTGAATACGAACTTTCTTCTGTCATAAACGATTTGGTTAACATGATTAGCCTTCGTGCCAAAGAGAAAAAACTTGCCTTTAAAGTTTTGGTCGACGAAAATACACCTCACCTTTTGTTTGGCGATGAAATGCGTCTTAAGCAGATTATGCTTAACATTTTGACCAACGCTGTTAAATACACTCACTCTGGTTCAGTTACCTTCCGTATTGGATATGAAAAAGTAAGTAGCCAGCACATTATGCTTACTGTTCATGTTGTAGACACCGGTATTGGTATTAAAGTTGAAGAACTGCAAAAAATGTTCCGTCCCTTTGAACGCGTTGACGAAGTTCGTAACCGCACAATCGAAGGTACTGGTTTAGGCATGAGCATTATCCGTGGACTTTTGCAGCAAATGGGTTCTGGCCTTGAAGTAAAAAGTGAATACGGTAAAGGTTCTGACTTTTCATTCTCTGTTCGCCAGCGTGTTGTCTCTTGGGGTCCCATTGGTAACTTTGAAGTTCGCTACGAAGAAACAAAAGAAGAAAAAGACAACTATCAAGAACTTTTCCGTGCACCCAAAGCAAAAGTTTTGGTTGTTGACGATACCAAACTTAATCTTACGGTCTTCTGTGGACTGCTTAAAAATACACAAATGCAAATTGATACGGCAGAAAGTGGAATTGAAATGTTGGATAAAATTCAGAAAAAAGACTACGACATTCTTTTCATTGACCACCGCATGCCCGAAATGGACGGTATAGAAGCTCTGCACGAACTTAAAAAACTGACTTCTAACCATAACGCTTTAGTGCCTACCGTTGCCCTTACTGCAAATGCAATTAACGGTGCTCGAGAAATGTATTTGTCTGAAGGCTTTACCGACTATCTTTCTAAACCCATTAACAGTCGTGAACTTGAAAAACTGCTTATGCGTTTTCTTCCACCCGAAAAAATTTCTATTATTCACGAAGAAAAAGCTCCGCAAGTGTACGAGTCAAAAGTTGACCGCGAAGAAGTTAAAGAGTTTTCTTGCATTGAAGGAATTGATGCCGCTATTGCCCTTACTAACTGTGGTTCTTCAGATGTTTTGCGTGCTGCACTTAAAGACTTTTATGATGCCATTCCGTCAAAATCTTTTAACATCGAAAATTTGTGGCATGACAAAAAAATCCGCGACTACACGGTTCTTGTTCATGCTTTAAAATCCTCTGCAAGACTTATAGGTGCAATGCAACTTTCAAAGAGTGCCGCTTATCTTGAACAGTGTGGCGATGACGGTAACCTTGCAGAAATTGATGCCCTTACACCAGAATTACTTTCTGTATACCGCAGTTACCGTGACAAACTAGAACCTTTCTTTGTGCTTTCTAAAACCGAAGAATCTAACGAAGAAAAACCGGTTATTAGCGCAGAAGAATTTGAAGAAGCTATGGTTGGTATTCGAGACTTTGTAGACATGGGTGATTTTTCAAATGCCGAAGAAATTTTAAGCCAAATGGAAAACTTTACTATAGGCAGTGAATTTGCAGTTAAATATGCTGAAGTAAGACGCTTAGTTTCTATGGTTGACCGCAATGCTGTTTTGGAATACTTGAAAAATAACTAGGGTATTGCGCAAAATCTATAATTTTGTTGCACAATCTTAATTCCTCTGTTATAATAAATCTAATAGCAAAAAGACGGTGGAGATGAGTTTATAAAACGCGGAGGTTGAATATGCCACGACAAGTATTGTTTATAAGTGGTGCTCGAGGTTTTACCGTTAATGCTATTATGAAGGATTTAACTTCAGAAGGCTATGACGTTCAATTTGCTCAGCCTGATATTGTTGCCGTCACCGATTTACACGGATACACTCCCGAGGCTTATGTTTTTTACATTGATACCGATCTTTCTACGATTGCTCCTGCTGTTCTAGATCTTGCACAGAAGGTTGTTGCTTCTCGAGTTAAAACCAATCTCTATCTTATTGGAAGTGATGAAGATATAGAAAAAGCTAAGTCAATGCTTCCCGAAGGTTTAGGGGTTTACACTTTCAAAAAACCGCTGGATGTTAAACTGCTTATTGCTGCAATCAATCGTAACATGACCGATATTGCCCTTAACCGTGACCACAAAAGTATTCTTTTGGTTGATGACGACCCGACACTCTTACATGCAATGAACAGTTGGCTTTCTGAAAAGTACACTGTCTTTATGGCTAACTCGGGCATGAATGCAATTTCTTTCCTTTCACGAACTTCAGTCGATCTTATTCTGCTTGATTACGAAATGCCTGTTGTGTCTGGTTTGCAAGTGTTTGAAATGCTTAAAGGTGAACCTTCGACAAAAGACATACCCGTTATTTTTTTGACAGGAAAGAATGACAAAAATACCATTGTCAAAGTGCTTGCTGCAAAACCCGAGCGCTATTTGCTTAAGTCGCTTCCTCCAAAAGACTTGCTTAAAAGCATAGACGAATTCTTTATGTGGAATAATCTCTAAAAGAATTTTTAAGGTACATTTTATTGAATCTCATGGGTTTTTTATGCTATACTCTCAGCACATTATTTTGAGAGGAAAAAGATGAAAAAACTTCTTTCTGTTCTTGCCACTGCTATTGTGGCTCTTGCTGTTCTTTCCGGATGTTCAAAGAATAACGGAAAAATTAAAATTGGTGTGCTGCAGCTGGTTCAGCACGATGCCCTTGACGCAAACTATAAGGGATTTGTTGACGGCCTTGCAAGTGAAGGTTATGTTGACGGAGAAAACATCGTAATTGACTATCAGAATGCTTCTGGCGATCAGTCTAACTGTGTAACCATTGCTCAGAAATTTGTATCTGACGGTGTAGATTTGATTTTTGCTATTGCAACTCCCGCAGCACAGGCTGTTGCAAACCTTACTTCAACAATTCCTGTTGTTGTATCTTCTGTAACTGACCCCGAAAGTGCAAACTTGGTAAAGTCAAACGCACAGCCAGGAACAAATGTAACAGGTACTTCTGACCTTACACCTTGTGCCGCACAGATTTCTCTGTTAAAGCAGCTGCTTCCTAACGCAAAGACAGTAGGTATGCTCTTCTGTTCAAGCGAAGAAAACTCACGCTTCCAGATAAATCTTGCAGAAGCTGAATGTCAGCGCTTGGGTCTTTCTTTTGTAGAAGCAACTGTTTCAAATACAAACGAAGTTCAGCAGGTTGTACAGAGCCTGGTTGGAAAAGTTGACGCAATCTATTCTCCTACAGACAACATGATTGCAAGCAGTATGGCTACTGTTGCTATGGTTGCAAACGAAAACCGTATTCCTGTTATTGTTGGTGAAGAGGGAATGGTTAAAAACGGTGGACTTGCAACTTTCGGTCTTAACTACTACGAGCTTGGAAAACAGACTGCTGTTATGGCTGCACAGATTTTGCGCGACAAGGCAGACCCTGCAACCATGCCTATTCAGTATTTGACAAGCTGTGACTTTAGCTACAACCCCGACACTGCTGCTGTTCTGGGTGTAGAAATTCCTGCAGAATTACGCTAAAACTCTTTTCAATACAATCTGTCATCTGTGTCTGTGTATACAGGTGACAGAAACTTTTTTTTTTGTTATACTATTTCCATGAATTTTTTGGCAGTTTCAGTTGTTTCGGCGTTTTCTAACGCTATGCTTGGTGCAGTCTCGCAGGGCATTCTGTGGGGTGTCATGGCACTGGGTGTCTACATTACATTTAAGATTCTTGACTTTCCCGATATGACCGTTGACGGCAGTTTTGCCTTAGGTGGATGTGTGTGTGCTGTTTTAATAACGCATGGTATTCCTCCTATGGTTTCTCTGCTTGTTTCTGTGTGTACAGGAATGGTTGCTGGCCTTTTGACAGGTGTGCTTACCACTAAGCTTAAGATTCCAGGAATTCTTGCGGGAATTCTTATGATGCTTGCCCTGTATTCAATAAATCTGCGCATTATGGGTGGACCAAACAAGTCTTTAGTGCGCACCGATGTAACTATTATGAGTCGCATTAGTGACTGGTTGCATTTGTCAGAAAGTTTACGCGATAATGCTTCTTCGGTTGCAAGTTTAATAGCTGGCGTCATTTTTGCTGGCTGTCTTATTGCTGTACTCTACTGGTTCTTCGGAACAGAAATTGGTAGTTCTATTCGTGCAACAGGTGACAACGAACGCATGAGTCGTGCAGTTGGTGTTAACACTGACAGTATGAAAATCTTAGCACTGATGATTTCAAACGGCTTGGTTGCCTTGTCTGGCGGTCTTGTTATGCAGTCACAGCGCTTTGGTGACGTAAGCATGGGTATTGGTGCAATTGTTATAGGTCTTGCTTCAATCATTATAGGTGAAGTTATTTTTGGCCACCGCTTTGCATTCTGGTACTATTTACTTTCTGTTGTTTTGGGTTCAGTTATTTACCGCCTCATTATTGCAATAGTACTTCAGTTGGGCATGAAGACTCAGGACTTAAAATTGCTGTCAGCACTCATTGTTGCTATAGCACTTTCTGTTCCTGTGTTTAAGAAAATGCTTGTTCGGTCTCGTCGTTCCGGAAAAGTTGTGGAGGCAAAAGATGCTTGAAGTAAGCCATGTATCAAAGACATTTAATCCGGGAACCATAACAGAGCGAAAGGCATTAAAAGATATAAGCATTACTCTTAACGATGGAGACTTTGTTACTGTTATAGGCGGAAACGGTGCTGGAAAAAGTACACTGCTTAATCTTATTGCAGGAGTGTATGAATGTGACTCTGGATCAATAGTGCTTGATGGTGAAGACATTACTGCACAAAAAGAGCATGTTCGTGCAAAGTATTTGGGTCGTGTTTTCCAAGACCCTATGATGGGAACTGCTGCTTCTATGCAGATTCAGGAAAATCTTGCTATGGCCTATCGTCGTGGTAAAAGCAGAACCTTGCGTTGGGGCATTTCTGCAAAAGAAAAAGAAACATACCGTGACCAGCTTGCTCTTTTGGATTTAGGTCTTGAAGAACGTTTGCAAGCTAAAGTAGGGCTTTTGTCTGGAGGTCAGCGTCAAGCACTTACACTGCTTATGGCAACACTGCAAAAACCAAAATTGCTTTTACTTGATGAACACACAGCTGCGCTCGATCCCAAAACGGCACATAAAGTTCTTGAACTTACAGAACAGTTTATTCAGCGCGACAAACTAACAGCCTTTATGGTAACTCATAACATGAGGCACGCAATTCATTACGGTAACCGTTTAATTATGATGATGGACGGTCGCATTGTGTATGATGTAAGCGGAGAAGAAAAGAAAAATCTGCAAGTACAAGATTTGATGCAAAAGTTCCAGACGGTAAGCGATACTGAAGGAAGTGGCGATCAAGTTTCTGACCGTATGCTGTTAAACTAAGTTTTTTTTACGAA
>DMQP01000194.1 GCA_003455655.1 Treponema sp.
AACTTTTCGATTGGCGTAAATTTATTTTATAAAATTGTAGAAGAAGCCTCTCGTCTTGTTGCTCATTTTGATGAATACGACATGGCAGTGTGGGAAATGCATCATAATCAAAAAGCCGACAGTCCTTCTGGAACAGCACTCGATGTTGCCCGTCGTGTCATGGCAGGAAATCCGGCAAAAACAGAAATGGTTACCGACGCATTCCACGCTAAACCCCAAAAAAATCAACTGCATGTTTCATCAACACGCTGTGGTTCTGTTCCCGGAACACATACTGTATTCTTTGACAGTCCAGCAGATACAATTGAACTAACACATACTGCTCGAAGTCGTCAGGGCTTTGCAAGTGGAGCAGTTCATGCGCTGGAAAATTTAGTTACATTCCTTAAAGAAGGTAAACTTGCACCTGGAAAACTATACGGAATGTCTGATGTTTTCCCAGGAATGTTCTAAAAAAGCACTGTTTTTTTGCATACTTTCTGCCGAAAATAGCAGAGTATGAAAGTCTTTTTAGTGCGAAATAAAAAACTAATTCTACTCTTTTGTGTCATGCTGCTTACTAGCATAAGTTGTGCACTTGCTCAAGCATCGTCTTACACTGTTGCAAAGGGAGATACTCTGTATTCAATAAGTCGTAAGTACGGAGTTTCTGTAAGTGAATTAACACAAGCAAACGGTCTTTCAAATGACAGCGTTATCAAAGTAGGGCAGACATTAGTTATACCTTCAGCACAAAATGCAGTAAGCGTTCAGCCTCCTCAGACAATTTCTGCACCCCCTGTAACACGTTCATACGACTCTTACACCGTACAAAAAGGCGACACTCTGTATCGGATTGCAAAAGTAAATGGCATTACCGTTGATGAACTAAAATCACTTA
Source organism: Treponema sp. (assembly GCA_003455655.1). Classification (GTDB taxonomy): domain Bacteria; phylum Spirochaetota; class Spirochaetia; order Treponematales; family Treponemataceae; genus Treponema_D. Next base: position 881 of record DMQP01000194.1, read on the forward strand.
ACAATTTGAGTTCTACTTCAGTGCTTAAAGTTGGCCAAGTGTTAAAAATTCCTGCAACAATTGTAGACACAAGCACGGTGACATTACCTAATTTGCCTTCAGTTGATCCTCGCAATTATTCTGGAAAAACCGGCGACTCTTCTTTGCAATGGCCTGTACAAGAACCTGTGGTGACATACATTCAGGGAAAAGTGAGCGGAGTTCAGTTAAGTGCACAAAAGAATGAAGCGGTAACTGTTATTCGAGCCGGAACCGTTATGTATGTTGGAAATTACCGTGGCTATGGACAGGTAGTATTTGTTCAGTCTAAAACAGGACACATTTACGCCTATGCAGGTTTGGGTTCAGTCTCTGTTAAAAAAGGAGACTATGTAGTCTTTGGCGACAAACTCGGAACTGCTGGAACAGATAGCATAAAGGGAACTTCTCAAATTTCTCTCATGGTATTTTTAAAATCCAATCCCATAGATCCAGCAAAAGCTCCACGAGGATAAATTTCTAAATTATTTATTTGACCATCTGCCTGTTCACTTATGGGGCACAGCGATGTCAAAACCACAATGATTTACACCCATGTCCTCAATAGAGGTCCCTTCGGTATTGAAAGCCCTCTCGATTCCATTTGATTTTTTTTTGCCTTTTAGTAAATGGAATTACTCCTTTAGTTTAGTGTGAAAAAAATACACCCCTTGCTCAATCTAAAAAAAAACACTATAGTAAACCTAGCATTTTACTCGTAAATTCATTCAACAACTGGGAGTCGCTTATGCTTCAAATACAATCACTTTCTGCGGGTATTGCAGAAAAACAAATACTTCATAATATATCTTTCGACATTAAACCTGGTGAAATCCATGTGCTTATGGGTCCAAACGGTGCTGGTAAGTCTACACTGGGTAATGTTCTTATGGGTAGCCCAGAATATATGGTTACCGGTGGAAAAATTCTTTTTGATGGAACTGACATAACTTCTTTTGATACCGACAAAAGGGCAAAAGCTGGTATGTTTATGACTTTCCAAGATCCTCTTGAAGTTCCTGGCATTTCACTTGAAGCCTTTATTCGTACCAGTCTTCAGCAAGTAACGGGAACTCATGTAAAAATGATTGCTTTTAGAAAACAACTTGAAGCTGCAATGGATATGCTTTCAATGAATCATGCCTATGCAGATCGAGATTTGAATGTTGGATTTTCTGGCGGAGAAAAAAAGAAGAGCGAAATACTTCAACTGTTAATGCTTAAACCTAAATTTGCTATTCTTGATGAAACAGATTCAGGTCTTGATGTAGATGCTGTTCGCACCGTTAGCAAGGGAGTAGAACACTTTCAAAAAGAAACAGGTGGTTCACTTTTAATTATTACTCACTCAACACGAATTCTTGAAAGTCTTCATGTTGATCGTACACACATTATTGTTCGCGGTCATATTGTTCATGAAGGAGATGCTTCTCTTATTGAACAAATAAATCAGAATGGTTTTGATCCCTTTATTCCCCAGGAAGTAAAAGACGAAGAACGCAAAGCAAAACTTGCTGAAGCTGCAAAGGCTGCAATGGATGCAATGCGTACCAGCGGTGCTGCAACTCAGGCTTTTGCCCAGCGTGCACAAAATGCAGGGGGAACTTCTGATGGAAAGTGATGAAAAAACTCAAGTTGCAGATATAAATCGTTCTCTCTATGATTTTAGATACGAAGAAAGCGATGCAGATTTTTATAAAGTTCGTAAAGGACTTGATGAATCAATTGTTCTTCGCATTAGTGAAGAAAAACATGATCCTGAATGGATGAAAGAATTTCGCTTAAAGTGTCTTGCTTTGTACAATAAAATAAATGAACCAGATTGGGGACCAGATATTCACGATTTGGATATTCAGAAAATTGTTACCTATGTCAAACCCAAAACAGAAATGGCAGCAAAGTGGGAAGATGTTCCTCAAGATATAAAAGACACTTTCGAAAAACTGGGTATTCC
>DMQP01000060.1 GCA_003455655.1 Treponema sp.
ATGTTGCGTAAAGTGAAATATAGTCAATGTGTTGTTGCGTTTTTGTAAATAGTCTTTTGTCGTGTGTTTTGTAAGGATTTATGCCGATAGTTAAGATATGAAAAAGGTGTGCATTTTACTTACGGGACTGTTTTTTCTCTGTTCTTTTGCCTTTGCCGCTCCCGATTTGCTGGTTAGGCAGAATGATATCGTTGTTGAAAGCGCTTCTTTTGATGCTGGGGTTAATTTGTATATTCGCAAAAAGCCTGGCATGGAAAGTGTTATGCTGGTTGAAACAACAAAAGATTCTGCGGGTAAAGCAGATAATTATGCCTATCGCGCAACAGAGTGGAATGCCGTAAATGGAGATGAAATCCGCTATTTGGATGGAAAACCGCTTGTGTCTCAGTATTCACAGTATTCTCTTATTTCGTCAACGGTGGTAAATCATCCTGTTTTGGGAGAGTGCTTTCATATTTATATTCCCCCAGTGATTGTGTACGGATATCCTTGGGCACGAAGTGGAAGTGTCACTATTGGAAAAGGAACGTTTATAAATATTCGTACTTTTTCTAAACCCTATGGTGATTACACTGGTGAGTTTGCAGACAATCCTTTTATGTTCGATTTTGAAGATGTAAAGCCAACTATGACAGATGACTACAATTCTGTTGCGGCAGAAATGTTTGCTCAGCTTGCAGAAAAGGGAAATGGTCTTTTAACTTTTTCTGATGGTCCTGAATCTTTACCTGATGATTTGATTGCTGCTATTCAGACACTTGATCCTTCGCAAAAAGCAGATGTCGTTTTTGCCATAGATACAACAGGTAGTATGGATGATGATATTGATGTTTTGCGTAAAGAATGGATTCCTCGCTTTGTAGAACAATTTGCTCTCTTTACCGATTTGCGCATTGGATTAATTCTGTATCGGGATTACAACGATGATTATTTGTACAAGCGTCTGCCCGTTAAACGATTCGATTTTACTACAAACTTAACTGCCTTTAAGCGTTACTTGAATGGTATTTCTATTAAGGGAACAGAAGGTGGCGACATTCCGGAAGCAGTGTACGAAGCTTTGTATGCTTCCATTCAGTATTTTGATTGGCGTGATGATGCACAAAAAAGAATTATTCTTATTGGTGATGCAGAACCTCATCCTACACCAAGAGGTCCTATTGCCATTACCAAGGAAACAGTTACGCAGCTTGCACAGGAAAAATCCATTTCCCTTGACTGCATAATTGTTCCTGATGATAAAGAAGAAGCTCGCGGTAGATAGATTATTTGCTTTCTTCTTTTACTGGAATTTTTGCATAATCGAGTTCTGCAAGTTTTTTGAATGAAGACGGATACTGACCGGGCATGCTGTTTGCGTAAATGTCAAGAATTTCACGCAGTAAAGGTTCAGCTTTGTCGTATTGCTTTTTCTTGATGTACAAGTGAGCAATTTCAAACTTTGCTTCAATGTAGTATTCCATTTCACTACCATAGCGTTCCAAAAGTGCGCGGTAGTATTTTTCTGCAATTTTTGTGTTGCCGTCATCGTATGCGGTTTGTGCATACTGAACTATTTCTCGTGCAGTCAATTCTTCTGGAATTTCTGAGGGAACAGAAGTACATGACGCTACAGTAAGTACCAGTGTAAGTGTAAGTAATAAACGAATAATGCTTTTTGTGAGTGTGTGTTTCATAGCTATTAGTCTACCATTTTTTTGCGATTTAGTGAACATGTTCGTGTTCATCTTATATTGAAAGAACAATTGAGAGTGCTTTGCGGTTACACTTACTCTTCTACTTTGAAACCAAACATTGCTGCTTGTTTTCTACAGGGTGAAGTTCCTGTAAGAGTTGTTCCATCGAGATACAGTTCTGTAGAATGACCTCCGTCAAATTCGAGAGCGTTACTACAACCTAAGGCAAGAAAAACTTTTGCACACTGTTGGTAAGAAAGTCCTCGTAAAGAATTTGTTTTTTCTACCATCATAATGTACAGCGTCTTTCCGTCTGCACTTATGCCTGCTCCCATACGTGCTTCGTAAGAGTGATGTGCAAAGTGTTGTGCTTGACCGTCAAGAACTACTGCAAAAAATCCGCCTAAGACAAAATCATTTTCTTCTACCGCTTTTTCATTTTGTGAAGCAATAACACAAGCGTGCCATGTTCCCCCAGAAGTTTTTTTTAATGCAAGGGCGGCATATTTTTCTATACAGTCAGAAATATGTATTCCCTTTGCAATATGCACTCCGCGAATTTCTGTTGCAGAAGAAGTATCAAAAGGAGATGTATTGAATGCAAGAATGCAGCCACTTTGTTTTGCAAAGTCACTTACACTTTGTGTTTTATAAGGTTCTGTTTCTGGGTAGGCGTAAAGAGTAAGACCCTGCTTTTCTAAATCAACACGAACAAGATGATATGAAACTCGTGCACTGTCTGATTTGAAAGAACTGTAAGAAATTCCTTCGCATACTGACTGCCAGTTAAAAGATGAAGGAATGTAGCTTTCTGGTGCAAAGAGAGCATTTTCTTCTTCTTCGGAAGTAACGGATGGCCTACTAACGCAAGAAGCAAA
>DMQP01000187.1:0-3649 GCA_003455655.1 Treponema sp.
CCTTCCATCATCCAGAATGCTTCTGCAAGTAACAGTGTGTCGGGCATGTCCTTTGCACAGCGGTCAACAACTTCGCGCCAGAATTCATTGGGCAGAGCACTGTTAAACTGATCTGTGGTAAGAGCATGCTGACTTCTTGTTGCAATGTCTCCACCGTGACCTGGTTCTGGATACCACAAACGTCGGATATGTTTTTTTGCAAGAACCATTGCTGCGTCAAAACGAATGATGGGGAAGTTGCGAGCAACCAGCATTATTTTTTGAATAACAGCTTCTCTTGCTTCTGCATTTAAAAAGTCAATCTGTGCGGTGTCGTTCCAGGGCATACCTGTTCCATCGTTACCGTGATAGATGTATGTTACGTCTCCTGTGTAATTGTCTACGCGCTTAAAACAAACGGCACAGTCCGTTTTGGAATAGTAGTGGTCTTCAAGATATACAGAAACTCTTTCGTCTTGACATAAGTCTTCGCCCGTAAATGAATACTGAGGGAAAGGACAGTCTTTTGTGGTAATGAAGTAATCGGGATGTTCAATAACCCACTTGCCGTCCATGCCTGTATGATTTGGAACCATGTCACTTGCAAGACGAATTCCTCTTTGCCAACATCTCCACCTTAAGTTTTCGAGAGCAGGCCAACCGCCTAAGTTTTGTGCAATGTCGTAATCCATAAGACTGTATGCACTTGCTGCAGCTTCGGGGTTACCGTTAATTTGTTTGATTCGTTTTGAAGCGTAACTGCGTTCCCACAAACCAATAAGCCACAGTCCCGTAAAACCTTCGTTGTGAAGAAGATCAAGTTCTTCGTCTGGAATTTGATCAAGACGATTTATTTCACGGTCATATTTTTTTGAAAGTTGATACAGCCACACAAGCACTGTTTTTGCCATAAGAACAACTTTGGGCATCCATTCGCGGTCGGGGCTAAAGCGTTCGTATTCTTTGGAAAGATTTTCGTAAGAGTAAGCGTCCATGCTTACTTCGCCACCATTTGTAGGATGCCATGCAGCTTTTTCTTCTTCAGTGATGGTGTCAATGCCTTCAAGCAAACGACGCAACCATTCTCCTAAAAGATCTGCCCAGTAAGTGCGTATGTAGTCGAGTTGTCCTTTGAGTGATGTGGGAGAAGCAACTACTGGTTCTTTTAACATTGAAATTAAGTCATTGTTTTTTGGTCCAAAGACTGGCTGTGTTTTAAAATATGCTTTTATTTGATTCCATGTTTTTATGTACAGTGCATTTGTTTGCAGTTTGTGATCATCAAATAAAATTTGGAAGGGATGGAAGGCTGGGTTTTCGTTTGCAAGATGAAGCAAAATTAATTCTTCAAGTACTTGTTCTCGGTTGTCTCTCTTTTTACCAGTGCCTGCATCTACAGCAGTTTTTGCAAGAAATTCTTGAGCACTTATTTTTTTCTGATACACTGCAACTGGAGGAAACTCGTCCATAAACTGAAGCAAGAGTTTGTCTATTTCTTCTTTGCCAAAGTAAGTGTCTAAATCTGCCAGTAGGGTAGTAAAGGCAAGTGGTGCTTTATCTCTACGGAAGAGCATGCAGACATAATGAAATACTTCATCAATTAAACCCATTGCATTGAGAGAACCTGCTGAAATGCGTTTTTCTTTTTGTCCTTTTTTGTCAAAGAGTTCATTCAGTTTTGTTTGGAAAGTGCGTACTGCTTTTAAGTTTGCAAGAATAACATTTCCGCATGAAGAAAAAAGTGACTGACTGAAATTACATTCGTCGCGGACAGTTTTGCTTACATGAAATTCGTTGTAAGATATATTCATCGGTTTCCTCCGGGAAGGGTCTGGTGCTTTGCAGCGATGCCCTGAATTTTAGAAATGAGTGTTTCGTTTTTAGACAGTTCCTGTATGCTTACTGGCATGCGGTATGTCCAGTTGAATGTGTTGCATGTACCTGGAATGTTAATGCGTTCGTCGTTTGCATTTTCCAGATAGTAATTTTGGTCGAGGAACAAATAGTCTTGCAGTGGATTTATATACCAAGCGCTTGCACAATCGGCTGCACTTTGTAATAAGAATTGCGCCACTTGTGGACTGAAGGTGTCTTCGGCATGAATGGGTGTTGCGTTTTCAAAGAGCGGATTTTTATCTCCGTCGTTCCATAAGTTGAGGTAAGCACGAACTGCATCTTTTTCTTCTGTCCACCACTGACGAAGAGTTGAACTGTCATGAACAGAAGTTGTTGCAACACTTTGTTCGCGATACTGGGCAAAGGGAATAAAGGGTTGTCCTGGTTCTGACCATGAACGACACCAGCGAATAACACAGAGTGAGTTTATGTTCAGTTGTTCAAGAACTTGAGGAAGGGCACTGAAGGAAGCACCTAAATCTTCGGCGCAGGGAATCATGTCTGATGCGTTAACAATGGGAGTAAGCACATCGAGCGCTTGCTGTTTCCAAAGAGCACTTTCTGTTTCATCGTTTCGAGCAAAGAGTTCGTTTAGATGTTGTTGTTCATCCCACGAAAGCGATTTCCATGCAGTAGAATTTCCGTAACTCCACACGCGAATAAAACGGTCTTTTTCTATTTGGATGAGTGCACGGTCTCTCCACTTTATGCAGAGTGCTTCTTTGACGCGAGCATCTTTTCCTTCATCATCAGAAAAATGGGAAGCATAAATTTGAGAGTCGCTTGTAATGTCGCTTTTGAAATTCCACAACTCTTCATTTCCAATTCTGTCTGCAATTTGTGAAAGCATGTGGACTGCTTCTTCGTGGTTCCATGTTATGTCTTCAATAATTCCTGTGGGAATGTGGGGTTCAGAAAGCCACTTGAGTCTGTCTTTGTTAAAACCAGCTTGTTCAAACTGAGTGCGCGGTATTGAATTGTAGGGCATGGTGTGTCCCAAGTAAGCGGTTGATTCTTTTTCGTTTACTGCCCATATTCTGAAAAATCCCAAAATGTGATCGATTCGGAAAGCACCGTAGTAGCGAGCAGCTGTTTGAACTCGTTCTTTCCACCAACTGTAATTGTCGGCAGCTAACATGTTCCAGTTGTAAGTAGGGAAGCCCCAGTTTTGTCCCATAGGTGAATCTCCACTGGGAGGAGCACCAGCTCTCATTGAGTGATCAAAGAAATCTTTGTAAGCCCATGCGTCGGCACTGTCTTCGTTCATCAAAATGGGAATATCGCCTTTGAGGATAATGCCTTTTTGGCGTACATAATCTGCTGCTTCTGAAAACTGAGCGGCTGCTCTCATCTGACACCAAACAAAAAACTGATGACTTGACTTGAGCGCACGGTTAGACCAACGCAACTGAATTTGATCTTTTGTAAGTGACTGTAAGCTTTTGTCCCATTCTTTCCATGACGCTTGATTGTGTACATCTTTTAGATTTTTATACACAGCATAGGGAATGACCCATTTGTTTGCCTTTATAAAAGCCGTTATTTCTTTGTTAAGACTTGTGGCTTGAGAGCTTCCTTCTTTTGCATATTTTTTTTCTATAAATGAATACAGTAAGTGAAGGAGTTTTGTTTTTTCGGTTAACACAGCGTCGTAGTTAAAACGGAGTGACGGTTTTTTAAACTGTTTGCAATACGATTTCCATGCACTTGCAAAACTTTTGTCTTGTTCAAGGGCAGCAGAAAATTCGGGAAGTGCGCTTATGCGAATGTAGAG
>DMQP01000187.1:3778-5929 GCA_003455655.1 Treponema sp.
AGTGTCAAATTGCACTGACTGCAAAAATCTGCAAAGGGTTTGAGTGACAAAAAGTCACCGATGGCACATTGGCCTTCATCGTAAAGGGCTGCAAGGGGTATGACAACGCCCGTTTTTCGTTCTAACTGCATAAATTTAATTATATCATAGAACAGAGTAAATGCAAGAAAAAAATAAAATTTTATCGATTTAAGATTAGTTTAGGAAATAAATCCCTCTTTCCAACTCCAGACGGGTTTTGCCAAAGCATTGCTAAAGGGTTGGGGCCGCGTAAAATCAGGAAGCCAGCTTGTGTCATCGCTTAAATCTTGGTAGAAAAGACATTCAAATTCATACGAATCTATTAACTGGCGCAAGGTTTTGTCTTCTTCGGTAGAGACAAGACGGTTTTGGAATGCTTGTAGTGCTTTTTCCCGTCGGTCTAACTCTGCTTTACTTCCGCTAAAGGGAACAGGAGTGTATTGCGACATAAGCGAAATAAGTGCTTTCCCGTCTGCATGAACTTTAAGCCAGTCGAGAGCTAGAATTGTGTCGTCCATGCGTCCTGGCATAAACAAATGTCTTATAATGACGCCTTTTTTAAGAAGTTCTCCGTCTTTTTCGATAGGGTAGTGTTCAATCATCCACCGAATGGCTCTTTTTGCTGTTTGAGGATAGTCTTGAGCTGCAAAAAGTGACTGGCTCATGTGGGGGTTAAGAGTTTTTAAATCTGGTAGCCAAATGTCCACCGTCTCTTTTAAAAGTTCCAAAGCTTCTGTGGATTCGTAAGCACTTGAATTCCATGCGGCGGGAATGGTAAGGCCACTCTTTTTTGCTTCCTTCAAATACTGGGCAATCTGTGGAATAAAATGACTTCCTGTTACCAGATTTATGTTGTGGGCACCCAGTTCTTGCAGTTTAAGACAAATAGCTACAAATTCATCACAAGAAACATAAGAGCCCATGCCTTGTTGCGAGATTTGATAGTTTTGGCAAAAGGCACAGCGAAGTGTGCATCCGGTAAAGAAAATAGTTCCACTTCCACCCGTGCCCGTAACTGGTGGTTCTTCTCCAAAGTGCAAACCTGCAGAGGCAATGCGTACTTGTGAACTTTCTCCGCAAAAGCCCTGTTCTTTACTGCGGTTAACAGCACAGGCTCTGGGGCAGAGTTTGCAATGTTCGCTCATAATGCTTGGTGCTCCACAAACTGAGCCATAAGTGTGTTAAGTGTGTCAATGTCAAGGGCTTCTGCTTCTACATTTGTAAGTTGACATAAGGCTTTCCAGTCTGCATGCCTTAGTTTTTGTGTTAATTCAACTTCTCCGTCAAGAACTGCTTGCATTTGTGCTAAAAGTTCAATATGAGCTGATGTAGGTTCTTCTTGCATTTCTGTGCTGGTAAGAATGTAGGTGTCAAACCAGTATTCAGAAAAAGAGTGAGCGAGGTCGCCTAAGTTTTTGTTGTTGCGGTCAAACAAATCCTGTGCCATACGACTGGCTTTTTCGCCTGAATACGAACCTTCTGCTCTAATGCGTTTTTTTATGCGGTCTATATCTGAAATAAACTTTTGAATTGTGTCCATTTCCTTACCTCGAACAGCAGTATAACACAAAAACAGAAATTTATTATATGCAAAATTGATGAATTTCGGCTTTTTTTCCTTGACAAAATTCGTGAGTGAACATACACTGAAAGTATGGACTTAAGAACTGTTTTAACACCGGATACGGTGAACCTTCACTTGAAGGGAACGACAAAAGATGAAATTATTGATGAACTTCTTGATGTTCTGGTAAAGGCGGGAAAAGTTACCGACAAGGCAACTGCCCGTGAATGCGTTTTGGATCGCGAGCGCAAGATGTCCACCGGAATGAAGCACGGAATCGCTATTCCCCACGGAAAAACCGATACCGTTTCTGATTTAGTTGCCTGTATTGGTATTTCTGACAACCCTATTGATTTTGACAGCCTTGATCAGGAACCCTGCCGCATCTTTATCATGACGCTTTCTCCCGTAAACAAGACCGGTCCCCACCTTCAGTTCCTTGCTGAAGTGAGCCTTTTGTTTAAATCTGCAGACAAACGCGCACAGATTCTGAGCACTCAGGACAAAGCCGAAGTTATTAAGATTCTGACTGAATAGGTCTTTCCTTTACAGTAAGAGCTTCTCCG
>DMQP01000108.1 GCA_003455655.1 Treponema sp.
AGATTGAGTAGTCATCTCCCCAGATAGGACGCATAACATCATCGTTTTCGTACTGGATTGAAGAGGTATCAATTGAAATTTTTGCAGCATAGTTGCGGAAGTTTTTGGGCAGTCTCTGAGAGTACAAAACAGTAATGTTAGGCTCGGGAGAGGGTCCCATGTTTTCCAAAGTGTGCAGGAAGCGGTAGTCGTTCTTGGTAACCATAGAGCGGCCGTCCTGTCCCAGACCTGCAACTTCCAGTGTTGCCCAAATAGGATCACCACTGAACAACTGATTGTAAGATTCAATACGTGCAAAGCGAACCATGCGGAACTTCATAACCATGTGGTCAACCAGTTCCTGTGCCTGTTTTTCGTTGAGGATGCCGTTCTTAAGGTCGCGTTCAATGTAGATGTCGAGGAAGGTTGCAATGCGTCCAACAGACATAGCTGCACCGTTCTGTGTTTTGATTGCAGCCAGGTAACCAAAGTAGAGCCACTGGAATGCTTCTTTTGCATTCTTTGCAGGCTTAGAAATATCAAAGCCGTACATAGCAGCCATTTCTTTCATCTGGTTAAGGGCTTTAATCTGTTCTGCAACTTCTTCGCGCAGGCGGATTACATCGTCGGTCATGGTTCCGTCACCGATGTTTGCAAAGTCCTTCTGTTTCTGCTGAATAAGGAAATCAATACCGTAAAGGGCTACACGGCGGTAGTCACCTACAATACGTCCACGTCCGTAAGTGTCGGGCAAACCAGTAAGAATGTGGCTTGAGCGTGCTTTACGAATTTCGGGAGTGTATACCTGGAAGACAGCGTCAGAGTGTGTCTTGTGGTATTCGGTAAAGATTTTGTGCAGTTCTGCGTTAGGTTTGTAACCATACATTTCGCAGCTCTGTTCTGCCATACGGATTCCACCGAAAGGCATAAATGCTCTCTTAAGAGGTTTGTCTGTCTGAAGACCAACAACCTGTTCAAGGTTCTTTCCGTCAGCACAAATGTAACCAGGCTGGTGAGAGGTAAGACCAGTTACGATGTCGGTGTCAAGATCAAGAACACCACTGCGTTCTTTTCCGTCAAGACCGGTAGACTTCTTGTCATGCTCAGCCTTCTGAAGCTTCTGTAATTCGGCAAACAACTTGTTGGTAGCGTCTGTCGGTCCTTCAAGGAAGCTTGCATCTCCGTCGTACGGAGTGTAGTTCATTTGAATGAATTCGCGGACATTTACTTCGTCCTGCCAAAGGCGTCCAGTTTTGAAGCCTTTCCATTCTTCTCTTTCGCTCATGGTAAAACCCCTTTATATAGTATTGTGTCGTCACATTCACCAATTGAGTGTGACTGAACATTTCATCGTCCCTATACTACTTCAATACGCTGATAAATGCAAGTGATAGTTTTGCATTCCCTGTAATGCACAAAAGTAATCTTTAATAAATTAAGAATAATTTAAGTATAAAAACGTCCCTTTTTTACGATTTTTTCTCACATTTCACCGCTTTTTTGAATATTCATGCTTGCTGAGTAAAGTACCTTGCGTTTTGTTCATTATTGTGTTGTGTGTAACGCAATAATATGTTTTTGGGCTAAGTGTTGCCGAAAGTTTATAATTTATATACAATCCCCCCATGACTGAAAATAAAATGGGCATTATGCCTGTTCCCAAGTTGATTCTTAACATTTCGCTTCCCATGATGGCTTCAATGCTTGTTATGGCCCTCTATAACATAGTTGATAGTGCTTTCGTTGCACGCTACGACACAAAAGCTTTGACAGCCATTTCTCTTGCTTTTCCCATACAAAACCTAATGATAGCAGTGGGCATAGGAACTTCGGTTGGTGTTAATGCCTTACTGTCAACTCGATTAGGAAAAAAAGATTTTGAAGCAGTTGATAAAGCTGCATCTAACGGAGTTTTTCTTGCAGTCTGTAACTTTATTGCTTTTTTTCTTTTAGGACTCTTTATCCTTCGACCTTATCTTCAGTCGCAAACAAATGATGCTCGTGTTGTTGAATACGGCATGCAGTATTTACAAGTTGTTGTCTTTGCGTCTTTCGCTTTGTTCCAAGTAGTAATGCAAGATAAAATTCTTCAGAGTACGGGGCTTACCAAATACACTATGATTTCTCAGAGCTTGGGTGCAGTGTGTAACTGTATACTTGACCCGCTCTTTATTTTTGGACTAGGACCTTTCCCGAGTTTAGGCATGACAGGAGCTGCTCTTGCAACTGTTATTGGTCAGTTTCTTAGTATGGGAATTTCTTTGTATTGTAATGTAAAGAAAAATCATGAGGTACAGTTTAACTGGAAAGCCTTTAGACCAGACTGGGAAACTATAAAGCAAATTTATGCAGTTGCAATTCCTACCATCTTGCTCAATTCAGTAACATCAATAACAACCTATGTCATGAACCTTATTTTGGGAACATTTAAACTTGTGGGCATGGCTGCAGTAACACTGTACGGTGTGTATTTCAAAATCAACAGTATTTTGTTTATGCCTGTCTTTGGTCTAAACAACGGACTTGTTCCTATTATTGCCTACAACTTTGGTGCTGGAAAAAAAGATCGAATTGTTCAAGCTATAAAAACAGGAATGTTGTACGGCGTTGTACTGATGGCTTTGGGTTGCCTTATCTTTGAAATCTTTCCCGCACAATTACTGTCGCTCTTTAATGCAGATGCCCAAATGCTTGAAATAGGAATTCCTGCCTTACGCATTATTGCTACTAGTTTTATCGGAGCTGGTATAGCCATAACACTTTCATCTGTATTCCAAGCATTCAGTAGTGCCGTCTACAGTATGATTGTTTCTTTTGCCCGCCAACTGATTGTGCTTTTGCCTGCAGCATGGCTTCTTTCTAAAACAAATGTTGTTCGTAATGTGTGGTTTGCCTTTCCTATTGCCGAAGTTGTTTCTGTAGCCTTGTCTGTTATTTTTATGTTTATAGTTTGGAAGAAAAAAATGAAAGAAATTCAAGGGTAAATTACACAGACTAGTCTTACTTTACGCAAAAACTAAATGAATGAGTACAATACATAAAAAAAAAGCCCCGCTTTGAAGTGTTCTTCAAAACGGGGCTTTCGCGTCTTTACGCCTTTAGACTTTGTCTAGCGTAATTATGCTTTTGCTAAGCGGCTTTCCAAATCGTGCACATGTCTTTCGACATGCTTACGAGTTTCCGCTTTCGCGAAAACTCGCAGCACTACTTACTAAGCGTTGAGTCTCTTCTCAAGGTCATCCAAGCAGTCTGACAATTCTTTTGGCAGGTGCTTTCCAAACTTAGGATAGTGGTTTTCGCGGATATCTTTGATTTCCTTCTTCCATCCTTCAACGTCAACCTTGAGAATTTCGGGCAGAGTCTTTTTGTAGTAGTCTGCAAGACCGTCAGTATTGATTGCACCTTCTTTAGGCATATATCCAATTGGTGTATCAATGTAGTTGTCTTTTCCGTCACAGCGGTCGAAAATCCATGCAAGAACACGGCTGTTGTCACCGTAACCAGGCCACATAAATCCACCAGGAAGATCTTTGTTGTTTTCGTCCTTGCGGAACCAGTTAACATAGAAGATCTTAGGCAGTTTGTCCTGATCAGCTTTTGCTCCAACATCAATCCAGTGCTGGAAGTAGTCGCCCA
>DMQP01000177.1 GCA_003455655.1 Treponema sp.
CCATAACTTAAGTGATGCAATTTATCTGTCCAGTCATAACCCATTTTCCGAAGTATGTAGAACAAGACTTTAAAGTGATAGTTCTGTTCATTTGCAACAACATAAACCATCTGATTGTAGGGCCAGTCTTCATGACGCTTTACTGCAGTGCCTATATCTTGCGTAATATAAACAGAAGTTCCGTCTTTACGCAAAAGTACTTTCTGCTGAGCTTTACCGTCCCGTCCCTTACCAACTGCATCGCTTACATCAATACGAACGGAACCATCTTCTGCTTTAAAGAAAATGCCTTTTGCAAGTCCTTCTTCAATAACTTCTTTTCCCAAAAGATAGGTATCGCTTTCAAAATAATATTTGTCAAAACCGACGCCTGTTCTTTTGTAGGTTTCTTTAACGCCGTCTAAAGTCCAGTCATTCATCTTTTTCCAAAGAGCACGAACTTCTGCGTCCCCCTCTTCCCACTTAACAAGCATTTCTTCTGCCATAGTTTGCGCTTCAGGATGAGCTGTCTCTGGTTTGTCTTTTTCGCCATTTAAGTAACGGTCAAATTCAACATAGCACTGACCAACAAAGTGATCGCCTTTCATGCCCAAAGACTGCGGAGTGTCGCCGTTTTTTTCGTGAAAGAGTTTGTATGCAAGCATAGACTTACAAATATGAATGCCACGGTTGTTTACAATGATTGTTCTAAACACATCTGCACCAGCTTTGTGCAAAATACGACTTACACTTTCACCCAAAGCATCGTTTCTCAAGTGACCTAAGTGCAAGGGCTTATTTGTGTTAGGACTTGAATATTCAACCATAACTTTACGACCAGCAAGGGGTTTTGTTCCGTCTGCTAAAGTTGAACCATAAGAGTCTTTTTGTTCGAAAATAGTGCGAAGCGTATCTGCAGAAGAAGATGCTTTGTTAAGTCTTGCATTTACATAAGGACCAACCGCTGCAACAGAAGTAAAGGCCTTTGCATCTGAAAGTGAAGCAAGAATTATAGAAGCTACATCTTTTGCTATAACAGGGGGAGCCATACGGAAAGCTTTTGCAAAAGCAAAAAGAGGAACCCCAATGTCGCCCATTTCTGGTTTAGGGGGAGTTTCTACGCGAACTGCATCAAAGTTCATGTCGCCTTCAATGCCCTTTTCTTTCTTATACTGAGTGAGTGCATTGCAAACTAATGCACGAAATTGTTCTTTCTGATCTGCCATAAAAAACAGTATAGCATGGATTGGCTATCTTATGGAAGAGTTTTTATATAGATGTTGTGATTTCGTATTGCAATTTAGTCTTAAATGCTGCATGATAGTGCCATTATGTATTCAACAATACCTCAGATGCTGTACGAACGCTCACAGGAATATCCAGCTGCAGAACTCCAGTTTTCAAAAGACAAAACGGGAACCTTTCAAAGCATTACCTATGGCGAATTTTCAGAACTTATGCTTGACTTTGGTGCAGGCTTACTTTCCCGAGGTGTTCATCCAGGAGACAGAGTGGGTCTTATAAGCGACAACCGCAAAGAATGGCTTGCTTGTAGCATGGGCATTATGGCAATAGGTTGTGCAGACATTCCCCGCGGAAGTGAAGCAACAGTTAAAGATCTTTCATACATACTGAGCTTTGCTGAATGTTCCACCGTTATTGTTGAAAGCAATTACAGTCTCAAAAAAATAATTGAATGTAAAGCGCAACTGCCCCTTCTTAAAGAAGTTATCATGATTGATTCTACAGGAAGGGAAACCAACGGAACAGAAACAGAAGGCATGCTTCTTTTTAGTTTTGAAGGAATTCTCCGCGAAGGAAAAGAGTTCCGTAAAAATGTTCCGGGTGCTACCGAAGAAATTATGTTTGCAGGAGAAGAAACAGACACTGCAACAATTATCTTCACGTCAGGAACAACAGGTAAACCCAAAGGTGTAGAACTTACACACTTAAACTTTACCTGTCAGTTGCACGGCATTAGAGGCAGACTTCCTCTTAAACCCACCGAAAAAGCGCTGTGTGTTCTTCCTGTTTGGCACATTTACGAACGAGAAATGGAATATGTGTTTATGGATATGGGAGTTTCGCTCTGTTATTCAAAACCAGTTAGTTCTGTTATTCTTGCAGATATGAAAAAAATAAAGCCACAGTTTATGGCTTGTGTTCCGCGCGTGTGGGAAGCAATTTACAAAGTTATTCAAAAACAATCTGCCTCAGGTTCAAAAGCAAAAGGCATTCTGTTTAAAATATGTAAATGGGCTGCAAGTGCAATTCAAGATATGCATGACATTATCCACAAAAGAAATCTGCACTACAAAAGACCTCCCTTTATTTTACGCATACTCAACAAAGCACTCTATGTTCCCATAATTCTTTTTTTACCGCTTAAAATTTTGGGCGACAATCTTTTCTTCTTGCAAGCACAAGAAACAATGGGCGGAGAATTTAAATTAGGTATGTCTGGTGGTGGCGGTCTTGCTCCGTACATAGACAAATTCTTTAACGCAATTGGCATACACATTATTGAAGGTTATGGACTTACCGAAACAGCTCCCATTTGTGCAATGAGAGACTACCGCAAACCTGTTTTAGGAACAATTGGAAGAGCTATGCCCTACTGCGAAATTCAAGTACGCAAAAAAGATGGCAGTCTCTGTAAACCCGGTGAACAGGGAGTTCTTTTTATACGCGGAAAAAATGTTATGCGTGGTTACTACAAAGAACCAGAACTTACTGCACAAGTTATGCAAAACGACTGGTTTAACACAGGAGACATAGTAGTTCAAACCTACACAAAAGAACTGATTGTTCGCGGAAGAGAAAAAGATACCATTGTTCTTCGTTCTGGTGAAAATGTTGAACCTGTTCCTATTGAAAACAAACTGGAAGAATCTCCCTACATTTCAAAGTCGGTTATTGTCGGTCAAGATCAAAACTGTTTGGGAGCACTTATTATTCCTGCAATGGACGCAATAGAACAGTACGCTCAGCAAAACAGTATTGAATATCAGAATGCAAACTCGCTTATTAAAAACGAAAAAATTCGAACACTCATTTTTGCAGAAATGGAAAAACTTATTTCTCCTAAAAACGGATTTAAGTCATGCGAAAAAATAGGCAAGTTTGTCTTCCTCGATAAACCTTTTGAAGTTGGTGTTGAACTTTCTGCAAAGGGAAGTTTAATGAGACAGCAAGTGAACGAATTGTACCGCAAACAAATTTCACTTATGTACACAGACTCTGCAATGGCACAACAGTTGCAAAGTTTAAGCGACATGCTTGCACACGGTTTAACATTACCTGCGCTCAACTTACCTACCATCAATGTTGAATCGCTTAAAGCAATTCTCTTTAAAAACAAAAAAGATGGTCACCAAGATGAACAACACAATTAGTTCTTTCGCATTAGCAAGCATTTTCTCTTCTCACTGTGTCTTACAGCAAAAAAAAGTTCTTTGCATTTTCGGAACTGGACAAGATGAATGTGAAGTAAGAGTCAGTTTAAAAGACAAAAACCAAAGACTTTTGTTCACTGGAAAAACAAAAATCTTTAACGGAAAGTGGCGCATCTACACTGTTCCTCTGTCTGCACAAGAAGAAGTAAGTCTAACTGCTGAATGTAAAGAAACAAAAGTAACTCTAACAGACATTGCTATTGGCGAAGTCTTTCTTGCTGGCGGACAGTCAAATATGGAGTTTGAACTGGGCAACTGTACCGAAGGAAAGGCAGAACTTGAAAACGACCTTGCACCCAAAGTTCGCTTTTACTACACACAAAAAATTGCTTGGAAAGATGAAGCTTTTTTTGCTAAAGAAAAAGAGACCGCTTGGGAACTTTCTACAAGCAGCACAAAAACACACTGGTCTGCTGTCGGATATTTTTTTGCAAAAGAATTGTCTCAACGCTTAGGAGTAACCGTAGGCATTATTGGTTGTAACTGGGGCGGAACTTCTGCAAGTGCTTGGATGGCAAAAAGTCGTTTGGAAAAAGACGAAGACTTGCGCTCTTACCTAAGCGATTATCAAAAAGCAACAGAAGGTAAATCTGTCGAAGAACAATGCAAAGAATACGATGATTATGTTATTGCAAATGATTCTTGGCAAAAAAAATGCGACCAACTGTATAAAGAAAATCCACAAATAGAATGGGACGAAGTTCAAAAAAGAATTGGAAAATGTTTGTGGCCCGGACCTATGGGATGCAAAAATCCTTACCGTCCAGCAGGTTTGTATGAATGTATGATAGAACGCATTGTACCCTACACGCTCAAAGGCTTTTTGTACTATCAGGGTGAAAGCGACGACCACAAAGCTCACTTGTATTACAAACTTTTTAGAGAACTCATTGACCAGTGGAGAAGCGACTGGAAAGACGACACACTACCCTTTGTATTTGTGCAACTTCCCGAACACCGCTATCGTCAAGACAAAGATTTTAAAAACTGGCCACTTATCCGCGATGCACAAAGAAAAATTTCACAAACAGTAAAAGGTGCTTTTATGACTTGTGCTTTGGGCTTAGGAGAATACGATGACATTCACCCCAAGCATAAAAAAGAACTTGCTCTTCGCATGGCAAAGACAGCCCTCGCTAACATTTACGGTCTTCTAAAAAAAGAAGAAGTAGAAAGTCCTCTATTGCAAGCACAGTGTCCTTGCGAAAACAAAATAATTTTGTACTTTGATAATGCAGAATCGGGTCTTGTATTAAAAACAGACAGTCTGCGCCTCCAACGATACCGCACACTTGAAGCTCGACAAAACCAAACCGTAAGCTCAGATTTTTCTTCATTCGAAATAGCAGGAAGCGACAAAGTCTTTTACCCCGCACAGGCAAGCGTAAATGGCAACACTCTTACACTCACTTGTGCTCAAGTTGCCTTCCCCCTGTATGCCCGTTATGCTTGGTACAACTACGGTCCGGTAACATTGTTTAACAACTGGGGTCTTCCCGCAAGCCCCTTTAACACAGCACATTAACAGCATTGCAAACACTCTTTTTTTTTGTTAGAATAGGCTTACTTTATGCGTGATTGCTATTCAGTGCTGGGGGTAAGCAAAACTGCAAGTGCTGCAGAAATAAGACATGCCTACCGCAAAAAAGCAAAACTTCTTCATCCCGACATGACAAAGGGAGACGCACAGGCTTTTCATGAGTTACAAAAGGCTTACGAAACGCTTGCCGACAGTAAGTCGCGCTCTTTGTTTGACCAAGCTCAAGCTATGGGTTCCTACACGGAACGAAGAAAAAAATACACAGACTTTGATTACCGAACATGGCTTTTGTCTCGCGAAGATGATGAAAGTCGCGCTAAACTTATTTTCTTTGACTTAATGCACGGTCGCGAAGAAGAAGCAACCAAAGAGTTCAAACGAATGAACATGACACGAAGCGACTTTAAGTTGCAGCGTTGGTTTACCCGCGAAGACTTTATGGACTTTGGCTTTATTCTTGCAGAAGAACTGGTTATGCGACAAGAATACTACGATGCAGTCATTCTTTTAGACCAGATTATGCGCATGGAATTTTCGTTCAACTACTTCAAGTTATTTTTCCCAGAAGTACAAGAACTTGCGCGACATATTTTACGCAACAACATTGAAGGTTCTGTTAACGATGAACTTGCTATTGATGCGTGGGAACGAGCACTTGATCTTCGCTTTGGAAACAGAGACGATGCTTTTTTTCTTCATAAAATGGCAGCTGCTTACGAACGCATAGGCGACACAAGAACTGCACAAATTTGTCGAGATGAAGCATTACGCCTTGCAAGTTAAAGGGTATTACATAAGAGGTAACAATAGATGATTAGACTTAAGAATGATGAGCAGATTGTTAAGATTCGCAAAAGCTGTCACGAACTGGCAGACTTATTCAACGAAATTATTCCACGTGTAAAACCGGGAGTTAGCACAAAAGAAATTGACGACTGGTGTGTTGAATTTGTAAGAAAGCACGGAGGAAAACCCGCATGGTATTCCGAAGGATTTCCTGGATGCGCTTGCACAAGCATAAACGACCATGTCATTCACGGCATTCCCTCAAAGCACGACATTGTTCACGATGGAGACATTGTTTCACTGGACATAGGAATAAATCTTGACGGCTACATTTCTGACAGTTGCCATACCGTCATGGTGGGTAATGTAAGACCTGAGCACAGAAAGTTAGTTCGCGTTACAAGAGAAGCCCTTCTTGCAGGAATTGGCGCATGCGTAAAAGGCAACAGACTTTCCGACATTGCAAAAGCAGTTACTGAAATATGCGAAAAGCAAAATGGTTACGGAGTTGTCTACGACTACTGCGGACACGGCGTAGGTCTTGATGTTCACGAAGACCCCAGCGTACCCAACAACTATCCTTTTAGAGGACCAAACCCCCGTATTCAGCCCGGCATGGTTCTTGCCATTGAACC
>DMQP01000188.1 GCA_003455655.1 Treponema sp.
GCGGTAGATGGTGCGTCATACTGGACTATATTTACAAAAATAATCTGGCCACTTTCAAAACCCATTCTTGCAACAATTGCAATTTTCGGTGCAGTTGGTCACTGGAACTCTTTGCAAGATTCACTTATCTTTATGCAAGCTCAGCCAAAGTTCTTTACCTTACAGCATGTTTTGTGGAATTACCTTAACCGTACAACAAACCTTGGTGCAATCATGTCTACTGGTCAAATAACCGAAGCAATGCGTGCATCACTGTTGAATCAGAAGGTTATTAAGTACACCATTTCAATGGTAACTGCTATTCCTATTTTGGTTGTGTATCCTTTTATGCAAAAGTATTTCCAGAAGGGAATTATGCTTGGTGCTGTTAAAGGATAATATAAGCCTAATTTTTATAGAATTTGTGTCAAATAGTTGCGGTTCACGGTATGAATTGCAGCCTTTATAATAAAACCGTAATTCAATAGGAGGAATTATGAAGAGAATAACAAAAGTAGCTGGTTGCGCTGTTCTTGCACTTGCAGCAGCTGGACTCATGTCATGTGGCGGAAAAAAGACACAGGCAAAAGGAAACTATGTAGTTGATTCAAGCATCGTTCCCAAAGAAACAGTTACCCTTCAGGTTTATGACCAGTTGGCAAACTTTTCTGGCGAACAGGTAGGTTGGTTTGGAAAGATCTTGTTGGACAATTTCAACGTAAAGATTAACATTATTCCTGAATCAGGAAACACCTACACCACTCGTATGGAAAGCAAGAATCTGGGTGACATTGTTATTTGGGGTGATGACTCTGATGATTATGTTGCAGCAGCAGAAGGTGGATTGCTTTTTGACTGGGAAGACGAAGATCTTCTTTCTAACTATGGTCCTTACATTGAAGCACACATGCATCAGGCTCTCGAAAAGAACCGTGGCATTACCAACACTGGCAAAGTGTACGGATTCGGTTTTGATGTTTCAACTTCTCAGACAGACCGTCAGGGCTTCTTCTACACATGGGACTTGCGCTATGACCTGTATGAAAAAATTGGTAAGCCCGAAATCAAAAACTACGATGACCTGTTCAACGCTCTTAAAGCAATGAAGGCTATCTGTCCAACAGACGACAAAGGTAACCCCACTTACGGTGCATCTTTGTTCCCTGACTGGGACGGCAACATGGTTATGTATGTAAAATCACTGGGAACTGCTTATGCTGGTTGGGATGAATTTAACTTCGGTTACTACGAACCCGCAACTGGTAAGTATCACCCTTGTTTGGAAGAAAAAGGACCTTACCTCGAAGCACTTAAGTTCTTGAACCGTCTCTATCGCGAAGGTTTGCTTGATCCTGACAGCCAGACTCAGAACTACGATGCAATGAGCGAAGACTATCAGAACGGTACAGCATTCTGGAACGTATTCAACTGGATGGCTTCTGGTGCATACAACACAGATGCTCACATTTCAGCAGGAAAAGCAATGTATCCTGTTAAACCAACAGAAGCAGCTCCTGGCGTATACGGACAGTCTGTATTTGGTGGAAACCGCATTTGGTCTATTGGTGCTTCAACAGAATATCCTGAACTGTGTATGGCTATTATTAACTGGCTGTGTACTCCAGAAGGATTTATGACAAGCTTGTATGGACCTAAGGGTGTAACTTGGGACTATGACTCAAACGGAAAGACATACTTCACCGAACTGGGTAAAAAGACAAGCACTGATGTAAATACTCCAATGCCTGCTCCTTACACAGGAACATTCAAAGATGGTTCATTCCAGATGAACAACACAACTTGGGCAAAAGATGCATCTAACCCCGACTCAAATGGCGAATCTTACAACTATGTTAACTGGGCAAGCGAAGCAACTCCTGCTAAGTCTGCTATTGAACAGAGCTGGCGTGATTGGTCACAGAGTTCATCTGTAGAAGAATATCTTGGAAAGAACAAGTTTACACTTCTTCCCGGATCAACCTATTCTGCTTCTCCCATGAGCGATGAACTTTCTGCTCAGTGGAACCAGGTTGCAAACGCAATTAAGACAGGAACTTGGCGTGCAATGTATGCTTCTACTGAAGCTGAATTTGACAGTCTGGTTGCTAAGATGATTGCAGAAGCTAAGAGTTTCGGTTATGACAACTGTAACGCTTATGCAGAAAAAGAAGCTGCTCGCAAAAAGGCAGCAGAAGTTGCAGCATCTAAATAAGCACTAGCTTAAAGGCTGTATGGGGCTGACTAATAGTTTTTAGTCGGCCCTTTTTTATCATAAAATAGTATAAAAAAAGTTTGCAAATTCCAGAATTCCGTTGTAAAATAATAGAAACTGATAAAAAAAGTTGGAATTGATGGACTGCATACAAAATGTAATTGAATACTATGATGAATTGTTCCCTGTTACCGATGCCCAAAAAGAATTTTACGAGGCACTTACTGGATTGTATCCTTTGCCTGCAAAAATTTTACGCATAGGATGTGGCACAGGTCTTTTAGAGCACACTTTAGCACGAAAGGGTTGCGATGTAACTGGTATTGAATCTTCAAAACAAATTCTCAACTCTGCAAATTTACGACGAAGAAATCAGCTTATGTCCATTCGTTTTTTCCTAATGAACACTGATGAAATGAAGCAGTTTTTGGGAAAGGGTTTTTACAATATTATTTCTATTTTGAATGACCGCATTATAAACCTTGCAGAACCAGAACGCATACAAAAGTTGTTAGCAGACTGTCGCGAACTGCTTACAGACGATGGAACTCTTGTTGTGGGAATGCACAATTTTTCTCAGTCCTATGATGAACAGTTTATTCAGCTTCCTGTGCGAGAAAGTATACGAGTAAAATTGTTTACCGAAATTCACATGAACGACAACGGAGAACAACTTTTGTGTCAGAATTTGGAAACAGGAAACGGTCGCATGCTTCCTGTAACAGAAGATGTGCGTGTCTATCCGCTTCCACCAGATGAACTTATTTCTTACGCAAAAGATGCAGGCTTTGGAACTGTACAGTTGTTTTCAGATTTTAAGCGTTCGCCCTTTACTGGTTCTGAACCAGAAGTTCTTGCTTTATTGAGCTAAGTCTTTAAGCGCATCTATTTCTTGTTTGAACAAATTAAAATTATCAACATGCAGTTCTTGCGCTATTTCTAGTTCTTCTTCTGCATTTGCAAAATGTCCCATACGAGCATAACACACAGCCATATCTGCATGAACAATTGCGATGTTATCGTTCAATTCATTTGCTTTTAAAAGCATTTGTAACGCTTCTTCTTCTCGGTTGGCAGTTAAGTACAAAGAAGCAAGGCTTGCGTACGGGGCAGGGTCTTCGGGGTCAAGTTCAAGTGCTTTGGAAAACAACTTTTCTGCACTGTCGTCATCATGTTTGAGTCTGTACAAAAAAGCCATGTTTAAATAGTTGTCTGCATTGTCTGGGTCAAGTTCAAGGGCCTTTTGTCGCCAAAGCAAAGCATTGTCATAATCTAACTGTTGTGAATAACAGTTGGAAATAAGAATGTAAATTAAATCTGCAGAGTAGGTCGATTCTTCTTTGAGTGCTTGTTCAAAATAAGTTCGTGCTTCGTCAAACTTTTTTTGCTGAAATAGTGCTGACCCGCGCTGAATGGCTGCATCTCCTGCTTTAAGAAGGCAGCTGGTCAGAGCGGTAAGCATAAAAACAATCAGTACAAGTTTGCAGATGCGCTTCATGTTTACAGTTGAACTCCAGTTGCAATTTTTTCGTTAAAGCGCTGCAACTTTT
This sequence comes from Treponema sp., assembly GCA_003455655.1. Lineage (GTDB taxonomy): Bacteria > Spirochaetota > Spirochaetia > Treponematales > Treponemataceae > Treponema_D. The sequence goes on from DMQP01000188.1 coordinate 3,742, forward strand.
TTTCGGTAAGAGGATTTGGTTTTCCGTCAAGCACATCGCGTAAAGCTTGCATCTCTTCGCCAGTAAAAGAAACACTGTCGCGCATGTCGTTTTCAAAAGATGCTGTTGCAAGTGGACAAACTTTGCGTACCATTTCTAGCATTACTTTTGCGTATTCACGAATTTCAAATTGTGCATGGCTATCGAGGCGTAACTTTAAGAAGTGGAAAAGATTGTGTAAATCCATCTGCCAGTAGAATTCAGTATATAAAGAAAGTGGTAAGTTTATGCGTGCAATTTCGCGAGCAAGACCTTCATCAACCATTTCACTGTATGTTTGGTATGCATCTTCTTGACCCTTTGCAAACTGCGAGCGATATTTTTCTGCTTGGTCTGCAGGAAGCGGTTCTGAGTTGCGTCCCTGTTTATTGTCTTTTGACTGAAGTGCAATACAAGAATCTTCGGGAACATAAAACTCATCTTTCATAATGCTGTAGCGACCACTTACTTCATTCATTCGTCCCATGCGATGACGAACCCACTGTCGAGCAACAAAGATGGGCATTTTAACATGGAAAGTAAAGACTACTTGTTCAAATGGAGAAGTGTGCTGATGTCGCAAGAGGTAATCAATAAGTGCTGCATCCTGACTAACTGTTTTTGTTCCTTCGCCATAGCTAACGCGTGCAGATTGAACAATGCGTTGGTCTGAACCGTAATAGTCTACAAGTCTAACAAAACCTTTATCTAATACGGCAAACTCCTTATCAAGAATTTCCTCTGCTTCGGGAACAATGCAATGTGCCATGTGTAACTCCTTAAAACTATTCTTCGTCCGAAACTGAATCGGGCTCAATTATGTATGTTCTGTTGCGGTAAGAGTACAGTGCGTAACCTGCTCCACACACAATCATAATAATTCCAAAAATGCGTATAATCATCAAGCCAAAGTTTGCAGGAATCATAAACAAGATGATTGCAATAATAATGGAAATAACTGCTTCTCCTGCAAATTGTTTCGCGGGAATGTTAGCTTCGTGCAGTTTGTAAACCAAAAAGAATTCTGCAATAGCTGAAAAAATAAGATAGATGCCAAAAAGATAAAGCATGACACGAACAACAGTCTGTGCTGCAGAAAAAAATACAAGAGGAAGAAAACACGCAAGCAAACCAATGATAATGCTTACTATTCCCCGAATAAGAGCAGCAAGCATAAACTGGTCGTCATCAGAAAGAGGTCTTACGCGAATAATGTTGAACACACCGTTAATGACAGCACCTGCACCTAAAAGAATAATGACAATTCTAATACTTGCTTCTGGAGCGGCAAGTAAAAAAATTCCTGCAACGGCAATAACAATTCCAAGGATGATGTTGGTAAGCGTAGGTCTTGTCATACTTTTCCTCCTTGTTTTAGTATACCGCTTTTATGCGCTAACGACAAGTTTGACATGCTTGACATAAATGTTATTTTTCCATATAATGCTACGTACATTTGGAGCGATGGCAGAGTGGTCGAACGCGGCGGTCTTGAAAACCGTTGTACCGCAAGGTACCGGGGGTTCAAATCCCTCTCGCTCCGTCCTTTAGGGCGTGGGTCCTTTGGAACTTTGGAGGCGTGGTAGAGCGGTAATACAACGGTTTGCTAAACCGTCGGTTCCGAAAGGGCCGGGCAGGTTCAACCCCTGTCGCCTCCGCCTATTTTGAGGCTATAGCTCAGCTGGATTAGAGCACCACCCTGCGGAGGTGGGGGTCGCACGTTCGAATCGTGTTAGCCTCGTTAAGTGAGTACAGGTTTTTAGCTGGTTGTTTTTTTGTTTTCGTTCTGCATAAGCAGTTTGAGCCAGTGAAAAAAATCTGTATTTTTTTTTGGAAAGATGTCCGAGTGGTTTAAGGTACATCCTTGGAAGGGATGCGTGGGTGCAAGTCCACCTGGGGTTCGAATCCCCATCTTTCCGATTTGTCCAGATGCTCTGCACAGTGCAGCCAGAAAACCCCGTCAGATCCGGAAGGAAGCAGCGGTATTTGGATTGTAATGGTGCCGGAGATTATCTGGACTTTTTT
>DMQP01000071.1:0-9115 GCA_003455655.1 Treponema sp.
TGTATCCTTACTTCCAACCGCTGTACAATTTTAGCGACGGCTTCAATGTTCTTAATCCAGAAAACGGTCTGCAAGTTACAGTCGTACTCTTACGCATCATAGAAGATTTGTTCCAGGGATGCCGCAACATAGAGTTCAACTTTGGTGCAGATGAAAAGTTGTCAGCATTAAAAGACAATATCAATGCAATACTTTCTGAATGGACATCTTACCGTGAAGATTTGTTTGAAAAGCGTTATGGCGATTATTTGCGCAACTTTGTAAACCAATTGTATTCACAAAACGACTGGGATAAGAGTCAGTATGGAAAAGAATCTCTTACAAACATTTTGTGGCGTACTAAATACTACTTCCTTCCCAACTTTAACTTTACACAGATTCTGCTTAATAAACCCAGCAACGACAATCCTTACAAACCGCTTGCAGGACGCACTGACTATTTGAAGACTGCACTGTCGCTCATTGTAAAACGCATTGACGAAAATGCAGAAGGTCAAAAGGCTGTTCTTGGTGTAATTAATCCGTGGGAACGCTACGAATTTGACTTACCCAATACGGTTTCAAAACGACTTGATGTTCTTTTGGGTGCAAAGCGTCAGACCAACACATCTGCAACAAACGCAAACTTAATTAAATACACACTTTGTATTGTTTCTGTTCTTGACTGGTGGATTAACAATCCTCAAAGTCCAGCATACACTACAAACGCCATGCACATTTACCGCATTTCGGACAAAGACGGAGGACCAGCATTCTCTGCACCTGTTCGTTCTGATCAGAATCAACTGTTTGCTGCTGCTGTTAAACGCGCAGTTGCTGCTCGTCAACAAAAATAACAGTTGCAATTTACTTGGCAGGGTTTATGCCCCACAGCTCTAACTGTTGGTGTATAAGCTCTGTCATTGTTTTTCCTGCTTCTTCCATTCCCATTTCTTTTAGTCTTACAACCATTTCATTCCACTTTGTATCAAACTCTTTAGGATCAGAAACAATGCATTGAATAAGACTTTGTTTAACATATTCATCTGCAGCAAGTAATAAATCGTTTGTTTCTTTTGGTAAATTGTATCGCCACAACTGACCATAGGGAGGTCGCTCAAGTGTAGACGAAGGAGGAAAGAGATCAATCCACATGTCAACACCATAGCGAGAAAGAGTTTCTTTTTCGACAGGAAGATATCCGTCTATAATGTTAGGTCTTGTATCGCGAACAATACTGTCGCCTTTAGAATCAACAGCAGCATTTCCATACTCAGGGAATGGATACACCCACTTACCTACGCCTGTCTTTGCTGAATAATCAGGATCAGTTTTTTGTCGCATCAGTTCTTCTGGAGGAACAATTCTCTTGCCGTCTTTGACAATATAGTTTACTCCTTCTATTCCCCAGTTGACTAAAACCTGTGCTTCTTCAGAACACATCCAGTCCATAAATTTAAACGCACGAACAACATCGCTACAATTTTTAGAAATGCTTATGCCCCAACCGCCAGCGTATCCAAAATCTGTAAGTGAAGGGTCACGATATTTTTCATCAGAAACAATTGGAAGATATGCGTATGTTCTTTCTGGCATTCCATCTGAAACCAACTGCTTGCGAATATCTGTGTAACCCCACAAAGGATATCCTATGCCCAAGACACGACCCGATGCAATTTTTGCTTTCCACATTTCTTCTGTTTGAGTAAATGATTCTGGGTCAAGTGTTCCATCGTGGTACAATTCATTAAGCCAACGGAAAAAAACAGCCATGTCTGGGTTTAAGAATTTATACTGAGCTTCATAAGTTGTGTTATCGACAATCCACTGTCCGTTATCTGGAAGACCAATAACATAGTTTGCAAGATTTCCCAAACCGACATACCACAAAGAACCTTCTGTTAAAAGCGAAAGACCAATTGTGGGCTGACCGTTTATTGTGGGATTATTTTTTAAATATATGCGTAAAAGTCGTGCATAATCATCAAGTGTTTTAATTTTAGGATAGCCAAATTCTTTTAAGACAGCATGTTGTATTTGCAGTGAACCAGAAGTTTCTAAAATTTTACTATGAACTTCATATGTTCCGAAAGAATAAATATGTCCGTCACTGTGCTTTAATTTTGCAAGTTCTGTTCCGTATAATTTTTTCATATTCTCGCCATACTTTTCAATTAAGTTGACGACTGTTCCATCTGGGCTTTCCCATGCATCAAGAGCAATAACCGCTTTGGCATCAATTAGTTTTGTAAGATCACCCTTTGCATAAATAAAATCATCATAGCGACCATTCGCAACCATAAGTGGTATAGCCAGTGAATCGCTTGCGTGTGTTTCGTGAATATCTAATGTAACACCTGTTTTTGCCGTAATTGCTTTTGCAACAGGATCGTCAAATGAAATGTCAGAAAATCCATCTGAAGAAAAAAAAGTAAAAGTTATAGGATTGTAAATAGAAAGATCTTCTTCAGAAATTTTTCGAGAACAAGAAAATAGTAATGCAGAAAGACACAGTGTACATAAAAGTAAGCGATGTTTCATTGCTTTTCCTCCTGAGTTCTTTTGAATTCTTTTGGAGTCATGTTGGTATGCTTTTTAAACTTGAGGTAGAAGTAGTCAGTATTGCTATATCCAACAAGTTTTGATATTTCGTAAATTTTAAGACTTGTTGTTTCAAGCATATTCTTTGCTTGTTCAATACGAATAATATCAAGATATGTATTAAAAGGAACACCTGTGTACTCTTTGAATTTTTTTCCTAAGTAAGCGCTGTTACAGTTAAATAAATCTCCTAACAGTTCAAGCTTTAGTTCTCTATTGTAATTTGTTTTTACATACTGAATAACTTTAAGAATGGTAGAGCTTGCTGTGTTTGAAGTAAACGATTCTGCAAGTCCAGTCGTAAAGTCAATAACAATATCCATCATCTCGTCAAAATAATTCTGCGTGTAAATTAAATTAACTAAGTCTAGTGCAGGAACAGTTTCTAATTCTTTTTCGGGATGTTTTGTATGAACTGAATTTTGTGTATCAACAATAAATGCCATGCACAATTTTTTTATTTCTTCTATGCTTAGCACACTTGTCTTAAGCCACTTCCGCAATTGTTCCATAAGCACATTTATTTTTTGCAAGTCATATATTTCTATATATTGAGTCAACTCTGGAATACGCGTAAAAATATAATTACTGTCAAAACCATCTGGCTTTTTACCCAAACGGAGTGCAGAGTCTTCATCACTTTCCAAATCGCTGTTAACAATGTAGGGCTTTTCTGTAAAGAAAAACAACTGCTGATACAAAAGATGTGCTTCATTGTAACTTTCAAGCGCACCCTCTAACGAAGCTTTACGCATACCTAATGAAGCAATTGAACCAGTTTTATTTTTTTGCAAGCGTAAACACAAACGTTCTAAATGTCGTTTAACTGTTTCTTCGCCTTCATCGCAAAAGACAATGACATACGATGCGTCCATCACAAACGAAAAATGTTTTAAGTAAACAAAACAATCTTCTGCACTTGCTTCAAACTGTTGAGTTTCTCCGTTAACACATCCTGCGCGTTCCAAAGAAACAATTGCAACTTGATACTGACTTTTTTGAGTAAACTCATCTGTGGGAATAGAACGCGTTGTTCCCTGAACAAACAATTGCTTAAAGCGTAATGCAAGTTCTTCTTTTTCTGCAGAGGACCGAAGTGTTGCAATTTCTGCTTCACTTACAATATCTTTTTTTATTGCACGAATTTTTTCTTCCAATTCATCTTCGTCTATAGGCTTAACAATATATCCTTTTGCACCAAAGTTAAGTGCTTTTTGCGCATAGTCAAAATCGCTGTAACCAGACAGAATTAAAAACTTAGGCTTTGACGGAAAGTTCTGCGGATTATCATGCACTTGTTTAATAACATCAATACCTGTTTGTCCGGGCATATTTATATCAAGCAAAACAATTGACGGTGCTAGTTCAACCAGTTGTTCCAATGCTTCTTCGCCAGTAGATGCTTCTCCGCAAATAGCGCATCCTAATTTTTCCCAGTCAATTATTTTTTCCAAACCGTGACGAACAATTTCTTCGTCATCTACAATTAACACCTTCAGTTTTTGTTCAGTCATTTTCCGTTGCCTCCTGTAAACGCATAAGTGGAACTCGGATGGTAACAGTCGTTCCTTTATCTAGCTGACTTTCTATATGCAATCCATACTGTTTTCCGTAAAACAATTTTATGCGCTGATTCACATTCAACATGCCAATTGAAGTACTTACTGTTTCAACGGTATTCATTTCAAGTTTTTGCGTAAGAGATTGAAGTTGTTGTTGAGTCATACCACAACCATTGTCTTTAACAGAAATAGTAAGTTCATCTCCTTCTGTATCAACCAAAATATAAATAAATCCGTCTTTAGTGCGAGACTCTAGTCCGTGAGAAAAAGAATTTTCAACTAAGGGTTGAATGAGTAAAGGAAGAATTGCAACATCTTTTACTGGACTTAAAAACATAATAGCGTAGGAAACACGAGAAGCAAAACGCAAATGCTGAATTTCAAGATAATTGCTTATTACATCTATTTCTTCCATAAGCGAAACTGGATGTTCTGCAACATCAAGATTATGACGAAGAATTTTTGCAAGCAGTTTTATTGTGTACGCAACATCTTTGTTTGAATCTGCAATTGCTTGCATACGAATTGTTTCAAGCGTGTTGAACAAAAAGTGCGGATTAATTTGACTAGCAAGCATTTTAAATCGTATGTCATTCTGTCGAGACAAAAGTTGTTCTTGGCTTATTTTATGACGATACACTTCATCAATAAGTGTTTTTATATTAGAAGAAGTTTTTGTAAGTTGGTCAAACATCTGCGCAAATTCATCTGAACCAGTAAGACGCGGTCCTGTTTCAAAATCGTTTTGAACTATTTTTTTAATTTCGTTATCAATATAGCTAACTCGTCTTTCAAAATAATGCGAGAACAAAACCAGCAACAATGCAGAAATTGCAGCACCCGATGCCATAATCAACAGACAAATAATAACCGTTTGCAGTGTTGTCATGCGCATTACTTGACGCGGTATAAATTGCATCAGAACCATTGTACTTGCTCTATCTTCATACAAGCGACAGAACAATGCAGCAGACCGTTCACCATTCCAGTCTATATCGTTTACCGTTGTAACATCATCTGAAAAAGTTTGCGACAAAAACAAAGGTCTTCGCGAATCTGGCAAATCGTGTGAAGAGAATTCTAACTTACCGTTTACAGCAATAAGTGTTTCGTATTCAAGATTATGCAAAAGTCGCAAAACAGTTTCTGCTGCAATGTTTATAGAAAGAACAGCAATAAAAGAATTATCTGAACGACTGTGAACGGCACGAACTAACGAAAGCATTTTTTTGTGTGAAATGTTATCAACTTTCATTGTCCACAAAATGTTACCGTGAGATTCTATGGCTTGTCTGTACCACAAAGAATTTTTTATATCATCAGTTGCTTTAATAAAATATGCGTTGTCGAGTATGGTTGGATTTTCGGTATAATAGCGAAAACTTGCAACATCAGCATTCGTCCGTAAAAAGTCATCTAGAAACTGAGTGTTTGCATACTGTTCATACACTTCCTGAGCAGAAGTATAATGACGTAACAAAGTATCTTGAACTGTTTTGTTAACAAAAAGACTGTCGCTCATTGCTTCGGTACTACGGAGCATCGTTTGATAAAGACTTGCCGTTTGCAAAATTGACGCTCTGCTTACGCGCCTTTGCCATTCCCCTAAGCGATAGTTAAGCCAAAAAGACATAATTACCGTAATAATGGCAATGGGAACGAGGAAAGCAATCACATACAGAACCATCAGTTTGGTCCTGATTTTTAGATTGTTGAACGAAAGCGCCATATAATCAGTATAAACCATTTTTTGCCCATTGAAAAGCAGAATAAAATGCGCTACAATGTGCCGATTTACTTAGGGGGTGTTGGTATGTTGACTGGCAGACATATTATAGAGCCGGGCGATTTGACCGTTGCAGAAATTGAAGATATCTGTCGTGTGGCAGAACAGATAATTGTTGACCCTGTTTCATTTCAGGATGTGTGTCGCGGGAAAATTCTTGCGACACTTTTTTTTGAGCCAAGCACTAGAACGCGTTTGAGTTTTGAAGCAGCAATGCTCCATTTAGGCGGAACCGTAGAAGGTTTTGCCGATGCAAGCTACACATCAAGTACTAAAGGCGAAACTCTTGCCGACACCATACGGGTTGTTAGTTCGTATGTAGATGTCATAGCCATGCGTTCTCCAAAAGAAGGTGCGGCTTTACTTGCATCAAAGTTTAGTGCCTGCCCCGTCATTAACGCTGGAGACGGTGGACATTACCACCCCACACAAACACTTACCGATTTGCTTACCATTCGTGCGCTACAAGGTGGCTTTGAAGGTCATACCGTTGGTTTTTGTGGAGACTTAAAATTTGGCCGCACCGTACACTCTCTTGCAAAAGCAATGAGCCGTTACCCCAAAAATAAGTTTGTCTTTATTAGCCCCGAAGAACTGCGTGTTCCCGAATACATTACAAAAGACATTCTTGAACCAGCTGGAATTGAATACACAACCGCAGAACGCCTTGAAGAAGTAATTGGAGACTTAGACATTCTGTACATGACTCGTGTACAAAAAGAACGCTTCTTTAACGAACAAGATTATATACGCCTCAAGGACAGTTACATTCTTGATTGCGAAAAAATGAAACTTGCCAGAAAAGACATGATTGTTTTGCACCCGCTTCCTCGTGTAAATGAAATTGCACCTGAAGTTGATGCCGACCCCCGCGCTGCTTACTTCAAACAAGTTAAATACGGAATGTATGCACGCATGGCACTTATTGCAAAGTTGACTGGCTGTCTGTAATTTTGGAGGAAGAAAATGCTTAACGTAGAAGAAATAAAAAACGGTTTGGTAATAGATCACATTCATGCAGGAAGTGGTTGGAAAGTGTTTCAGTGGTTAGGTTTGCATACAGGCAAATACAGTTGTGCCCTTATTGTAAACGCAGCCTCTAGTAAAAGCGGAAAAAAAGATATCATCAAAATTGATAACATCATCAACATAGACTACAGTGTCTTGGGCTTTCTTGATCCTAACATTACTGTCAATGTAATTCAGAATTCCAAAATCGTTAAAAAAATCAACATGGAACTTCCAGAAAAAATTGAAGGAGTTATCCGCTGTAAAAACCCACGCTGTATAACTATTACCGAACGATATGTTCCCCAAGAATTCCGTTTGGTAGATCGTGCAAAATCTGAATACCAGTGCATGTACTGTGACGCAAAATACACAGGTGGCGCAGATGCATTCGAACTTGAAACCGTTGAGGGTAACTAAATGAAAAATTTATTTTTGATTTACAACGCACATCTGATTGATAAAAACATAAACGTAAAAAATGGAGCTGTTCTTATAAAAGACAAAGTCATTGCAGGATTCCCCACAAAAGAAACCGTTAAATGTTTGCTTGAAGATTCTTCTATTGCTTCTTTTGATGCACATGGACTTATTCTTATGCCGTCGTTTATAGACATGCACGCTCACTTCCGCGATCCTGGTTTAACTCAGAAGGAAGACATTGAAAGTGGAGTAAAAGCAGCTGCAGCTGGTGGCTTCGGAACATGTGTTCTTATGCCTAACACATCACCAGTTATTTCTTCTGCAAAACAGGCTTTAGCTAACAACAAAAAAGCACAAAAATTAGGAATGGCTCAAGTAATTCAGAGTGTTAGCATTACAAAAGATTTTGACGGTCTTACCACCAGTCATCTTGAATCGCTTAAAGCAAAAGATGTTCCTCTTATAACAGAAGATGGAAAAGAAGTAAGCGACAGTTCTGTCATGCTTCGTGCTATGAAGATTGCTGCTAAAAACAAACAGATTGTAAGTTGTCACTGTGAAGATCCAGCACTTGCTTGTGAAGCAAAAGACTTACGAAAAAAAGCTTTAGTTCAGTTAAAAAAAGGAAACAAAACTCAAGCTGCAAAATTACTTAGTCAGGCAAACGCTTTACTCTTAACCGCAGAAGATGTTGCAACTTTCCGCAACATACGCCTTGCACAAGATGCACACTGTCACTTACATTTGTGTCATGTCAGCACCGCAGCTTGTATTGATGCAGTTAAAATTGCTCGTCTTGCTGGTCTTACTGTTAGTTGCGAAGTAACACCACATCATCTTTCTTTGAATGGAGAAAAAGGCGACAACCGTTTTCAGATTGTTAATCCTCCATTAAGAAATGAATTCAATCGTAACGCTTTAGTTGAAGCATTACTCGACGGAACAGTTGACTGCATTGCAACTGATCACGCACCGCATACTGCAAGCGACAAAGCAGCTGGAGCTCCGGGCTTCAGTGGTTTAGAAACAGCATTTGCTTCTTGCTACACAACCTTATGCAAAGAAAATGGAATGAGCTTAAACAAATTGTCTGCCTTAATGTCTGCAAACCCCGCAGAACTTTTAGGACTGAACAATCAGGGACTGCTTGCTGACGGTTACCTTGCAAATCTTGTGCTTGTAGACACAGAAAAAACATGGACTATTTACGGAGATGAATTTGCAAGTAAAGGAAAATACACTCCTTTGGAAGGAAAAAAACTAACTGGTTCTGTTGAAGCAACAATCTATAACGGAAATGTTGTTTTTCAGTCTATATAGTAGTCATTAGTAAATCGCAAAAATTGTGACGCTTCAAACCCGTAAATATTGTAAGTAGTGATTGTTCCTTCATCATTCACTTCAATAACAAGCGGGTTTTCTTTTGTTGTAGCAGAAAAAGGTTGAACAGTAAGCATTAACACATTACCGTAAGGAATAGAATAAAAGAAAGTTGTTCCTTCTGCGAAATAAGATTTTTTAATTGAATCTGCTCTCGAAAAGCGTTCGTAGAAAGTTCTTTTTTCTGCATCGCGAAAGACATTAGGATTCGAAGTCATCTCGCCACTTATGATGGCATTTCCTGAAACAACATGTATAGAAATTTCATGTGGAGGAGCAATTGCTCTAAGTGCTTTACCAGAAAGACATCCTGTTAACAGAAGTAACAACAAAGCTGCAAAAACAATAGAAGTCTTTTTCATTATGTTCCTCTAAA
>DMQP01000071.1:9176-9375 GCA_003455655.1 Treponema sp.
AAAAAAGTCCAGATAATCTCCGGCACCCACGACCGTAGCAAGGGCGTGCGGTCGTGCCAACTTACTCTAAGCCTAATGTAAAAAAATAAAAAAAGTCCAGATAATCTCCGGCACCCACGACCGTAGCAGGGGCGTGCGGTCGTGCCAACTTACTCTAAGCCCAATGTAAAAGAATAAAAAAAAGTCCAGATAATCTCCG
>DMQP01000072.1 GCA_003455655.1 Treponema sp.
TTATGCTCATGTGCCACGAAGAAAGTATTCACGAAGTCATTGCCTTCCCCAAAAACAATCTGGCTCTTTCTCCCATGGATGAATGTCCTTCTGTTGTTGATGAACAACAACTTAAAGACTTGCACATTAGTGTTTACGATACCGAAGAGTAATTACTGTTGTTAATTGAACCGATGGATTGTGGGTGTATGCTAAACAGACACCCACAAAACGGCTGAGTCAAGGCTTTAAGTCGAGCAGAGCGAGCGTGCCTTGACCAGACGTACGAATGTCCTTCTGTTGTTGACGAACAGCAACTTAAAGATTTGCACATTAGTGTTTACGATACCGAAGAGTAATTACTGTTGTTAATTGAATTAGGCTGTCCAGGAAGTTATGAAAACTTCGTAACGGACAGCCTTTTTTTTTAGAACTGCCAGCCTACACCAGCAAAGGGCATAACCATTCCCATAATAGTATCAGGGTTAAAGGTAATACAGTAGTCTGCACCCAATTCTACAAAGAGGCGTTTATTAATGTAGAACTGAAAATCAAGACCTGCACTAAAAGAAAGATCCATTGAATTAAGTGGAGCAGAATCAAGGTTGTGGGGGAAGTGGAAAACAAAATTGTTAAAGTAAGTAACTCCACCGCCAGCATGCAATTCAATCATAAAACGACGACGAAACAGCGGTAACTGATACACAAAACGTGCGTGTCCCACAAGAAGATTTCCGTCTATAGAGTAACCGCCTTTATCTGTAAACATGCGGGTAAAGGAAACATTAAGATTTACACCTATATAACCCCAATTGCGTTTAACAGGGAAAAAGTTAAGTCTTACCATACCCGAAAGCGGCCACACATTTGCGCCCATGTAATCAGGGAAGGTTTGATCATGCAGAATAATAGGAACTAAATAATCTGCAGAAATGTCAAAGTCTACAGCTTTCTTAAACTTAATAGCAAAGGCACTTGCGTTGTTAAACTCGTTGTGCAATCCACTGGAGTCTTGTGCAACAAAGTTGTAGTTACCAACTTCAAGATTACGCATATCGAACTGGAACAAAACTTCACGATTGTTCTTTTCGTCAATCGACAGAATTTCTTCGGGGTAAATGCTGCGCTGTTTGTTCTGCAAGAAATAAGATGTATGACCTTCGTCTGCATCCATTCCACTACTTGGCGTAAACAAATTGCGTCCTTCAATTTTAATAATTCCATCGTTATCCAAATCATCAAGATAAATAGTAGAACTCATGCTTAAAGGATAGGACACAGAACGAATTTCCGGACGATATGCTTTGTAAACAATAAACTCACCGCCAGTGGTAAGTTCTTCTTCCAAACCACCCAAGATGTTATATACTTCGATAGTGTAGCGATAATTTCCTGGAGGCAGCTGCGGTTCAATTATTACAGAACAATCAAATGTTTCTTCTTCGTTTGTTTCGTGTTCGTAGCAAAGAACAAAGTCGTCTTTTTTAGAATCGTATTTTTCTATGCTGATTCCATACTTAAGAACATCACCCATGTTGTCCCAAGTAAACTTCTGAACAATTTGGTTTAATTCTGAATTTTCATTTTGTGAATTACTTGCACTCTGATTTGCATCTGCTGCTTGAGCATAAAGACCAAAAGTAAAAAGAGAAAGCAACAATACGGCACAACATAAACGCTTACTGACCATACAAAGACCTCGTATTTCCAGAGCCAGCGCTTACCACATAATCAATTGTAAATGAAGCACGAGCTGGTTCACCGTCACGAAGAATATCGTCACCGGCTTCGTTTAAGTTAACGGCACGAACTGTCCATTCGTAGTTGCCCTTAGTCAGTTTCTTTAACAGTGCGTAATCATCAAGTTTGTAAGAAGTAGTTGCATTGCCACGAGCATAGAGAGTCAAAACAGGTTTCCTTGCTTTTCCTTTGTAAATATCAATTACATAATCTTGTGCTTTACGAACACTTGCCCAACGGAAGACAATGTAAGGAGTTTTGCGGAAGTAATCGGCATTAAAGTTTGTACCACCATCTGTTCGGGGATTACCTGGTGCAGTAAAGGGAGGAATAGGAGTAATGGTAAAGTTAAAGGGTTCTGTTGCAGAAACATCAAGTCCGTCGTAAGTCTCTGCAAGAATTGTCCATTCATACAAACCAGAAGAAAGTGCTTCAAGCTGCCATGAATATCCGTCTATGCGTTCAAGTGCATTTTCTCCTTCAGCAGTATCAATGCGAGTAATGCGTTCACCATCACTGTCAATTTTAACCAACTGCAAAGAAGATTTAGCAAGTGTTTCAACACTACTCCACTGTAACAAGGGAGGTTCTTCCAAAGCAATATCACCTTCAATGGTAATGCCATTCTTTGGAGCAGTAAGAGTAACAGGTCGCAACTTACGCAAATCAAATGTTGTTTCGCCCCGCAAACTGTTACGACGAGAAGCAGTTGATGTCTCATACACAAAGGCTTGAATTTCCCAACGGTATGTTTTTTCGCGCAAGCTGTTAAGGTTTACTGAAAGTTCATTACCAGAAATAAAGTTTTCGTCAATAAGAGGAGCTTCTGGGTCTTCTCCAGTTGGATCATAAACACGAACACGATAATAGTCAGCGCCTTCAACTTCATTCCAACGGAAAACATATGGAGTTTGAGGACGAACAACAGCACGATGTGTTGCATCAGGATCTACAATAACAGGTGCCGGTAATTCTGAAACAACTACAAACTGTTTACCTTGTGTTGCACTTGTAAAGTTTTCTTCGTTAGCAGTTATGCGCCACCAGTATGTTCCTGGGCTTAATGCAATTCCGCTATGAGAAGTGTTGCTTTCATTTGCTTCATACACAATGTTTGTAAACTGATTGTCGCGTGCAATCTGAATTTTGTGAGTAAGCTGAACATTTGTTTTCCAAGTAAAGCGCATGTCTGTCAAAAGTGGTGACCAAACTTGATATCCTTCCGGAGGGAAGATAGTGCGCTGTTCAACTTTTCCTTCAAGTGCATAGAATGAACGAACGCTAGAACGAGGAGATTCATTTCCTTCTGCATCAATCTGAGTTACTGCCCAGAAGTACTGTCCGTCGCTAAAACTTGAAGTCGCAGCTGCAGGCAATGTAATGTAGTTTTCACTTGTCTCTCGCTGAACAATAGGAGAACTTAAATTTTCACGGGAAGAAATAGTAAGTTTGTAACGAGATGCTTCTGGTTCAGCACGCCAAGAGAATGTTGCTCCACGCGCAGAAGATTTATCTACGAAAGCACCAACAGAAGGAACTGTTAGCACAGGAGCAGAAAGAGCACCGCTTTTTACGATTCTAAAAGAACCAACTTCTGAAGGATTGGTAAGACCAATGCGGTTTGTCGTATAGTAAGGAGTAACTTGCCAGTAATATGTTCCCTCTTGCAAGGTAGAAATAATTGCTGACACAGAAGATGAACGCTGTTCTACGATTGGATTGCTTAAGTTTGAGTTCCGCGAAATAATTAAATGATACGCAGTTGCAGTGTCAGACTCTGTCCAAATAAAACGAACTGCAGGATTTTTTGAACGGTAACTATACTGATAGTCATTTGCAGGAGCAACCAGTTCTGGTTTTAACGCCTGAACTAACTGTAATTTTCCTTCACACCGATTTTGAACAGAAACATCACCACCGCGAGTTAAGTTCCAATAGTAAGTACCTTTATTTAAACGAACAATCTGAGAAGTAATGCCCGTAACTTCTTGTTGGAAAACAGTATTTTTATATTCTTTGTCTGTAGAAACCGTCAACACAAGGCTTTCGGCAGTACCAACATCGTTCCATACAAACCGTAAAGGATACGCTTCTTCTGTATGATACAAAATGCGAGAAAGAGGAGCTGGTTCTTGCATTGCTAAAGCAGGAAGAACTCTACCTTGAGGATCAATGATAAATGCTGCACCGCGTTGCACAACACTACCATCTTCCATTGTTGCGTTACCAGAAATAACATTTACATTTACAGCATCACCTTCGTTTTGTGCATAGAGTGAAGAACCAGATGCAATGTTAACCTGTGTTCCGCCAGAACTAACAACAAATCCTGAACTTCCTTCCGAAGCATCTACTGTGAATGCACCACTTTCAAGATCTGCTGCAAGTGAACCGTCATCATGCAAAAAAACTTGAGCCATGGTGTTATCTGCAAGTTCAATAATAGTTCCATCGGGGAACCAAACCGTTGCCTCTGACTGTTCAGAAGTATGAATGGTATCTCCGTTGTAGATGGGAGAATTCTGACGAAGCATATCCCACACAACACGATCCATAAACTTGCGCTGAGCAGTTTTCTTTTTGAATGTAATAGTTGCAATAGGATCTTCATCGAGTTTAGACAGTGCTCTGAAAAAACTCTGCTGGAAGAGAATGGAGTTGACCGCTGCTCCAATGAGACAAATTGCTACCGCTACTGCGAACGGAACAATTAAATCATTTCTTAACTTGAATTTTATTTTCTTCTTCATTCAAGTTCACCGACTCAAATTCTGGGAT